>NZ_DKLH01000091.1:3937-35508 GCF_002455685.1 Sphingobacterium sp. UBA6645 | reverse complement strand
AAGCCCTTCGGGCATCAATAGGGATAGTAATTTACGTTCGGCTTCTTGCAAGGGATATCTGTATTAAGGACGCTAAACTAAGAAATTTTTAACATTCCCCCCAAGAATTCAGCTTGATCCCTGAGTTTGCGCATGAAGTTGAAAGGTAACAAGAAAAAGGAGGGTTAGGAGACGTTTCATAAGACCAAGATAGGCAAAAAGGCATAAAAAAATCCCCAATCGGGTGAGATTGGGGATTTCTGTGGTGCCAGCTGGATTCGAACCAGCGACACAAGGATTTTCAGTCCTTTGCTCTACCAACTGAGCTATGGCACCTTTTCAAGTTTTTGTTTGGAATCTGTTACTTGTCAGATTTTGGTGGTGCCAGCTGGATTCGAACCAGCGACACAAGGATTTTCAGTCCTTTGCTCTACCAACTGAGCTATGGCACCTTTTATTGCACTTCCGTTACCGAACTTGCGTTGCAAATGTACCGTCTTTTTTCGAATTCTAAAACTTTTGTTCTAATATTTTTAAACCTTTTTAGCAAATGGTTGATTTTGATTGAGATAAAATTACATCAAATAAACATTGGTATTCCCCATTTTACGGTATCTTTGCACTTCAATAAATTAATATGAGTAAAAAAGGAAGAGTTTTGGTAGCCATGAGTGGCGGGGTGGATAGCTCGGTAGCGGCGGTCATGCTTCATGAACAAGGATATGAGGTCATCGGTATAACGATGAAAACATGGGATTATGCTAGTTCAGGAGGCTCTTCAAAGGAAACTGGTTGCTGTAGCTTAGATAGTATTAACGATGCCAGAACCTTAGCCGTAAACTACGGTTTTCCTCATTATATTCTAGATATCCGCGATGAATTCGGTGACTATGTTATTGATAACTTCGTGGATGAATATATCGCAGGAAGAACGCCAAATCCTTGTGTGTTATGTAATACCCATATCAAATGGGAAGCATTAATAAAGCGTGCCAATAAGCTGGATTGCGAATTTATAGCAACAGGGCACTACGCGAATATCCGTTTGCACGACAATGGTCGTTATGTAATCTCTAAAGGTAGAGACGAAAATAAGGATCAGTCGTATGTATTGTGGGGTGTATCGCAGGAGAACCTTGCGCGCACGCAATTTCCGTTAGGAAGTTTTACGAAGGCCGAGATCCGTCAGATGGCTTTAGAAATGGGGCAACACGAAATTGCAAACAAATCTGAAAGCTACGAAATCTGCTTTGTACCGGACAACGATTACCGTTCGTTCTTAAGACATAAAAAACCAAACCTGGATCAAGAAATCGGTCCTGGAAACTTTATTCTATCGGACGGTACGGTAGTAGGTCAACATATCGGTTATCCATATTTCACGATCGGGCAACGCAGAGGCTTAGGTATCGCATTGGGCAAACCAATGTTCGTTATACAGATCTTGCCAGAAAGCAACTCTGTTATGCTGGGCGAAGAACATGAATTAGAGCGTTCGCAAGCGTTTGTACGTGATATCAACCTAGTGAAATATGCCTCAATCGATGAACCGATGGAAGCCGTCACCAAGATCCGTTATAAGGATGCTGGTGCAATTTCTACCTTGACGCAACACGGAAACATTATGCAGGTAGATTTTACGCATAACGTAAAGGGTATCGCGCCGGGTCAATCCGCTGTTTTCTATGAAGGCGATGATTTATTGGGCGGTGGTTTCCTTATGAAAGAGAATTAAGATTATAAATAATAGTAGTAAAGAAAGGCGGTGCTATCCTAAACGGTAGCACCGCTTTTCTTTGGTCTTATACCTGAGTAGCCTTAGGAATGTAACAGACCTGCTATGGCTCACTATCATTTTAATCCCAAATCTAACCCAAATCACAACCCTTTCGAAGCGGTTATGATTGGGGTTTGAATTGGGTTTACATTGGGTTTGAAAGGGCTTTAAGCAGAAGGAGAGTCGACAAAAAATGGATTCTCCTTAATTGTAGAATCCACATAACAAAGAAAGCTGTCCTTTTGGGACAGCTTCTGTATTTTAATAGCTTTGTGTAAAGCTTAGCTTAACTTAGCAACTTCTTGTGCTAAGTCGATGATTTTGTTTGAGTAACCCCATTCGTTGTCATACCAAGATACTACTTTCACGAAGTTGTCATTCAAAGAGATACCAGCTTTAGCGTCGAAGATAGACGTACGCTCATCGCCTAAGAAGTCTGTAGAAACTACATCATCTTCTGTATATCCTAAGATACCTTTTAATTCACCTTCCGAAGCTTCTTTCATCGCTTTCTTGATTTCTTCGTAAGAAGCACCTTTCTCTAAACGTACTGTTAAGTCAACAACAGATACGTCAGCTGTAGGTACGCGTAATGACATACCAGTTAATTTACCTTTTAATTCCGGTAATACTAAACCTACTGCTTTTGCTGCACCTGTCGATGAAGGGATGATGTTTTGGTAAGCACCGCGTCCACCTCTCCAGTCTTTCGCTGAAGGTCCGTCTACTGTTTTTTGCGTAGCTGTAACAGCATGCACTGTCGTCATTAATCCTTCTACGATACCGAATTTATCATTCAATACTTTTGCTAAAGGCGCAAGACAGTTTGTAGTACAAGAAGCATTAGAAACGATGTTGTATTCTGCTTTTAAATCTTTATGGTTCACACCCATTACGAATGTAGGAGTATCATCTTTTGCAGGAGCTGACATGATTACTTTCTTAGCACCAGCATCAATATGTTTCTGTGCTAGTTCTTTTGTTAAGAAGAAACCTGTTGATTCGATAACAACTTCAGCACCAACTTCATCCCATTTCAAGTTTGCAGGGTCTTTTTCAGCTGTAACGCGGATAGTTTTACCGTTTACAACTAAGTGACCGTCTTTTACTTCAACTGTACCGTCGAACTTTCCATGAGTAGAATCGTATTTTAACATGTATGCTAAGTAGTCAGGCTCTACTAAATCATTGATGCCCACTACTTCAATATCGCTGCGTTTTACAGCAGCTCTGAAAGCTAAACGACCGATACGGCCAAATCCGTTAATTCCAATTTTCATTTTAACTAATTTTTATTTAAATAATATTTTATTAGGTTCTGTACAGGCTCACGAATGATTGTTCCCACGTTCAGATGATAATCATCTGCGATCTCCCTCAGCCATTCTGAATAATTATTCGCTACTGATCCTGTAAAATTTAAGGTTGCATCTGGATAAGATTCTGATAAAGGAACCAAGTAGGTTTTTACATATATGTCCAATCCTCTCTTGATGATGCCTTCCATGTAAGGGTCTTCCTTATTATCTAGGAAGAAGTCCGCCAGGGAAGTCAAAAAGATATTTGGATTGGGCGTGTTGTACACTTTATCTAATATTGTTTTTCTGTCTATATTATGTTTTCTAAGCAATTTTTCTCGGAACCCCTGTGGCATAGCCTCTGTTAGGAAATCTTTCAACACACAACGTGCCTGCCAATTTGTAGACCCCTCATCTGCTAGAATGTATCCAAGGCCATAATTGTTCTCGACAATTTTTCTTCCGCTATAATATGCAGCGTTAGATCCACTACCAATGATACCGATGATGCCTTTTTCGTTCCCGAAAGTTGAAATAGCAGAGGCCAACACGTCATGGCTCGCTTTTACCTTCGCATTCTTGAAGAATTGCATAAATGCCTTTTCAATCTTCAGTTGTCGCTCGCGCGAAGAAGCACCGGCGCCAAAGAAATAGATCTTACGGATTCGCTCGGCATTGTTGATCAGTTGGGTATTTTTATTGAGTAGCTGCTGGATAAAGCGTTCGTCTTGTATATAGGGGTTTATACCGGTTGTTCGGAAACCGTGCAATATTCTTCCTTTTTCTGCTAATCGCCAATCGGCATATCTAGAGCCGCTATATACTACTGCTATCATAGATTAAATGTTCATTACTTCGGAAATAGTTATCAGTTCTTCGTCTAGCTTAAACTCTTTATTTCTAAGCGCTTCTTCTAGACTGGTTGAGGTGATTTTACTGCCTCGGATACCAACAGTCCCACGAGTATTGCCTCTTAGCAGTTCGTTAACTGCAAAATAGCCCATACGGGTTGCTAATATTCTATCAAAACTACTTGGTGATCCCCCACGTTGCAGATGTCCTAATATACTAACTTTTGTGTCATAAAAATCAAATTTTTCTTTCACACGTTTCGCTACATTATAGGCTCCGCCGTTTTTGTCACCCTCTGCAACAATAACGATCATCGAGGTTTTGTTTCGATCTTTAGCAACTGCAAGCATGTCGATCAGTTCATCGATGGCCGTATCCTTCTCCGGAAGCATAATCGCTTCAGCACCGCCAGCAACACCAGCGTATAAGGCGATACTTCCTGAATCCCTGCCCATTACTTCAACGAAGAATAATCGATTATGTGATGCTGCGGTGTCTTTTATTTTATCGATTGATTCGATAACCGTATTGTTCGCTGTATCAAAGCCCAGTGTATAATCGGTACCATAGAGGTCATTGTCGATTGTACCAGGGATGCACATTACCGGAATGTTATATTCGTTAGAAAATATCTCGGCACCGGTGAAAGTACCGTCGCCACCAATGGCAACTAATGCGTCGATACCGGCCGCTTTAATATTGTCATAAGCCTTCTTACGACCTTCTGGTGTTCTGAATTCGGGGCAACGTGCCGATTTCAGCATCGTTCCGCCTTTTTGTAGGATAGAGCTTACCGAACGGCTTACTAAGTTTTTAAAGTCACCTTCTATCATCCCCTCGTATCCTCTGTATATTCCTGTAACTTCTAAATTATGATATAATGCAGTTCTGACGACGGCTCGAATGGCAGCGTTCATACCCGGAGCATCACCTCCAGAAGTATAAACTCCAATTCTTCTGATGTTATTCATTAGGTTCCTCTATTTTTATGATTTACGAATATAATGTGTATTTCTTACACTATTAAATTTTTTTGGTAATTTGTTTGTTGATTTATATAATTGTTAGGATTATCGAATAATCCATATTAATCAAATAAATAAATTTAGATTTTGCAGACGCATTTTACCATTGATTGTGTGATCTTTAGTTTCGATGAAGGTCAATTGAAAATACTTTTAGCAGAGAGAAACGAATATCCGTATAAAGAATGGTGGGCTTTACCCGGCTATTTTGTCAACAAATATGAAGAAATGGAAGACGCTGTTTCTCGTATTTTATTGGAGATGACAGGCCTAAAAGACATCTATATGGATCAATTGGCAGCATTTGCTGGTGTGAAGCGACACCCGGAGGGTAGAATCCTCACAGTTGCTTACATGGCTTTGGTACAAATGGAGGAAGTGAAAAATAAAATTGCGCCTACGTCAGATTATATGCGTCAGTTAAAATGGTTCCCTGTATCCGAACTACCGGAATTGGCTTTTGACCATCGTGATATTATTACGCTAAGTTTAGAAAGATTAAAGAAGTCTGTTACATACTCAACGGCTCCTTACGAATTATTACCTACCAAATTTACCCTCACTCAACTTCAACAAGTCTACGAGTCCATTCTGAATAAAAAGCTCGATAAACGTAACTTCCGGAAAAAGATCAACAACTTAGGTTACCTTAAGGAGTTGAACGAATATCAAAAGGGAGTGTCCTATAGAGCAGCCAAACTGTACTCTTTTGACAAAAGAAAGTTCCACAAACAATTTTCTCAAGACTAATGATTCTTTAGTTTTTCCGCTACATTTTATCGTATAATCCATTGCTGGCGTTAAGAAAGTGTTAAGAATCACTTTTTTGACAATGGGATGATATTATTTGCTATCATTTCTTTACTTTTGAACAATTTTTGAAAAAAGTCAAAAGATAAAAAAGGAGAGAAATGGAAAATCGTAAGGATCAGATCATCGAAGCAGCGCTAAAACGCTTCTCGCATTTTGGTTTTCAAAAGACCACCATGAACGAGATTGCTGATGATTTGCGAATTACCAAAGCAAATCTGTATTACTATTACCCCGACAAAACCAGCCTTATTTTAGCGGTTTTGCACTATGTAATCGATGAAATACATGCAGACGAGCTTAAGCTTATCAATAAGTACAAAGGTAATCTAATCGAGACTTTAGTAGGCATACTGGAAATGAGAGCTTCATTTTTAAGAAAGTATTATGTGCTTCATATTGCCGAGAATTTAGATTGGTTGAAAGGCATGGACATTCAGTGTACCATGGAAAGTTTTTACACACGGGACAGCGAATGTATCGCTCATTTGTTTGAAAAAGCAATTGCAGCGGGGGAGGTGGAACTGGCAGACGCGCAGGATGCCGCCGCAGCCTATGTAGAATTGACAAAAGGGGTAAGTATTTTGCATACCGTGTCGGATATTATCACCGGCATCCCTAATGAGCAGAATGTAGATCTGATATTGGCGAGTCAGGTTCGAGCGACGAAGTTGATATTTGCAGGAAAAATTAAATAGAATTACACATAAATGAAAAGGATAAATATAATCACACTGTTATTAGCAGGAATTTTTTCAGGTTCTATGCTACATGCGCAGGAAACCTTGACTCTTCAAGAGGCTGTAAAGTTTGCATTGGAGAACAAGGCGGAGGCAAAGAAATCCAAGCTGGATCTCGCGAATGCGCAATACAAAATCGATGAGGTGCGCGCTGGGGCACTTCCGCAAATTAACGGATCGGGATCATTGACCTACAATCCGATGATTCAAAAGAACGTGATCACGATGACAGATCAGGCTACCGGAACGGTGAATACCATCGTTGCTGAGTTCGGACAGCCGTGGAATTCCCAAGCAGTAGTACAGGTGAATCAACAATTATTTAATCAATCACTTTTCACAGGCTTGAAAGCGGCACAAACTACACGTGAGTTTTACCAAATCAACGACCAATTGACAGATGAACAGTTGATTGAAAAAGTAGCAAATGCTTATTACGAGGTTTTCCAATCGGATTTGCAATTGAATACTTTGGAAACCAACTTAAATAATACGACTAAGACTCGCGACATCCTTAAAGGACTAGTTGACGCTGGTTTGATGAAGAAAATTGACCTTGATCGTACAGAGGTTGCCATCAACAATATGTTAGCACAAAAGCAGCAGTTGATCAATGCGCAACAACTTCGTGAGAACGCGTTGAAATTTGCTATCGGAATGGATATCAGACAAGATATTGAATTGCCAAAGGAAACGTTTGATGTGGATGTGAATGTTGCAGCAGAGCAATACAATGTGGATGCTCGAACTGAGGTTAAAGTGTTGGAAAAACAGATCGAATTGTTGGAGCTGAATAAGAAAGCTAAGATCTCTGAGTTCTATCCTTCACTTGCATTTACGGGTAATCTAGGTTATGTGGGTTTCGGTCCTCAGTTCCCAATCTTCAATGATAAAACTAATACGTCGAAGTTCTCTGCTTTAGGATTGAATTTAACTATCCCAATCTTTAATGGTGGAGCTACGCGTGCAAAGGTTAATCAAGCAAATGTAGACATCTTAAAAGCTAAAGTTGATCTAGAGGATACCAAATTAGGTTTGAACCTAGCTAGCGAGAATGCGAAATCACAAATTAGAAATAGCTTGTTGACTGTTGATAACAATCGTCGTAACGTCGATTTAGCAAGACAGGTATTAGATGATACCAATAATAACTATAGAAACGGCCTAGCCACATTGACGGAGTTATTAGACGCAGAGAATGCATTATCCGATGCGCAGAATAACTTGAACACTTCGCTGTTAAACTACAAAGTTGCTGAGATCCAGTTGATCAAAGCGAACGGAAACTTAAAAACATTAGTAAACGAATAATCACAACTCTTAATACTCATTATGAAACGCGCTTTAATAACAATTATAGTCATTGCATTAGCCCTAGCGGGTATATTCTATATTCTAAACAAGAATAAGGCTAAAGTGGAGCAAGAAACTGCTGTGGTAGCACAGAAAAATGCAGCGGTTGCAGTACGTATCGATACAGCTGTTAACCAACAAATGAGCTTAGCTTACCAAGCGAACGGTACTTTTATGCCGAAACAAGAAGTTACCGTTGCTGCCGAAACTGGCGGTCGCGTAGTACGTGTTTTGGTAGATGAAGGTTCTCGTGTATCAGCAGGTCAGACTTTAGCAGTAGTCGAAGGTGACAAGCTAAACGTAAATGTCGCTAACGCACAGGCTGCATATGACAACGCCAGAGCAACATTACAACGCTACGAGAGCGCACTATCAACAGGTGGTGTTACGCAACAACAAGTTGATCAAATGCGTTTGCAATTTGAAAATGCAAAGAACAACTTGAAGAGTGCCAAATTAACTGCGGGTGATGTAACAATCAAAACTTCAGTAAGTGGTATCGTAAATTCTCGTAAAATCGAACCAGGCGCTTATGTAAGCCCAGGTACACCAGCATTTGATATCGTTAATGTAAGCACTTTGAAGTTACGTGTTAATGTTGACGAGAAGAACGTTGCTACTCTACGTGTTGGACAAACTGTTCAAGTATTGGCTAGTGTATATGTAGATAAAACATTCAGCGGTAAGATTACTTTTATTGCTCCTAAATCAGATGGTAGCTTAAACTTCCCAGTTGAAATCGAGATTGCTAACAATCCTAACAACGATCTACGTGCTGGTATGTATGGTACTGCAGTATTTGGGGGCGAAGGTACAGCATCAGCATTAGTAGTTCCAAGAACAGCATTTGTTGGTAGTATCTCTGACAATAAAATCTTCGTATTGAAAAATGGCAAAGCCATTGAGACAAAAGTAACATCAGGAAGAAGCTTTGGTGATCAGATTGAAGTAACTAGCGGAATAGCTGCTGGCGACCAAGTGATCATCTCAGGTCAGATCAACTTGATCGACCAAGCTCCTGTGGAAGTGATTAAATAATTTGTGCTATTACGAAAAATAAGACATGAAGATTACTGAAATATCGATAAAACGTCCCAGTCTGATCATCGTATTATTTATAATACTGACCTTGGGTGGGATATTCTCATACTCCCAATTGGGGTATGAGTTAGTACCAAAATTTGAGGTAAACGTAATTACGATCCAAACGGTATATCCGGGGGCATCGCCTACGGAGGTGGAGAACACGGTTACCAAAAAGATCGAGGATGCCGTTTCCTCCCTAGAGAATATCAAGAAGTTGGAATCCACTTCCATGGAGAACGTTTCTGTCGTGATGATTACCTTGAACGATGGAGCCGACGTCAACTTCCTCTTGACGGATGCACAGCGTAAGATCAATACGATTCTGAAAGACCTTCCAGAAGACGTAGATCCTCCGTCGTTGAACAAATTCTCACTAGATGACGTGGCGATCATGAGTTTGGCCGTAACGTCAAATCTATCGGAGAAACAACTATACGACTTATTAGATAACAAGATTCAGCCTATTTTCGCACGTATTAATGGTGTGGCAAAGGTAGACTTAATCGGTGGTGAGGAACGTGAGATCCAAATCAGTGTGGATGCACAGAAGTTGGAAGGTTACGGACTTTCTATTGGTCAGGTTCAGCAAGTTGTTGCACAATCTAACTTAGACTTCCCTACAGGTAATGTGAGTACACGCGACAGCAGAACGACTATTCGTTTGGCGGGTAAAGTAACGGATGTGGAAGAGTTGAGAAACCTTCCGATCACGACACCTACTGGTGTTACGATTTTCTTACGCGATGTTGCCGACGTACAAGATGGTATCAAAGAGATTGAGAAAATTGCGCGCTTAGATCAACAGAATACGATCTTATTGCAGGTCTTCAAACAATCGGATGCCAACGCGGTAGAAGTATCAAAATTGGTAAAAGAAACTATTGCAACGGTTGAGACAGACTACGCCACAGATAACATCAAAGTATTAGTAGCGAACGACTCGACAGACTATACCTTAAATGCGGCAAACAACGTAATGCACGATTTGATGATTGCGGTTGCCCTAGTAGGTTTCATCATGTTGTTCTTCTTACATAGCTTGCGTAATGCGGCGATTACCATGGTGGCCATTCCATTATCATTGATCGCAACCTTTATCGGTCTATTATTGATGGGCTATACCTTGAACTTGATGTCCTTACTAGGATTATCTCTTGTGGTAGGTATCCTTGTCGATGACGCGATTGTTGTTATCGAGAATATTCACCGCCATATGGAGATGGGTAAAAATAAAGTGCGCGCGGCTTATGACGGAGCAAAAGAAATCGGATTTACAGTATCTGCGATTACGTTGGTAATTGTGGTGGTGTTCTTGCCGATTGCGATGTCAACAGGTCTAGTAGCGAATATCCTTGCGCAGTTCTGTGTAACGGTTATTATCTCTACCTTACTATCATTATTGGTTTCCTTCACCGTCGTGCCATGGTTATACTCTCGCTTCGGTAAATTGGAGCATATTAATGCGAAGTCTTTCTTCGGACGCATTATCGTAGGCTTCGAAGCTGGACTAACAAAATTCACACACTGGATTACAGGTATCCTAGAATGGTGTTTGAAAAGCAGAGGTACAAAATTAGCTACCTTGGGTCTTTCCATCTTATTATTCGTAGGCTCATGTAGTTTAGTGGGTATGGGATATATCGGTTCCGATTTCTTCCCAGCATCAGACAAGGGTGAGTACTTGATCCAATTGGAATTAGAGAAAGACGCATCGTTAGAGAAAACTAACTTCTTAACCCAAAAGGCAGAGGCTATTATCTTAGCTAAGCCAGATGTTGAGCGTATCATTACGTCGGTAGGTCAGTCATCCGATGGGGTAATGTCTACATCAGGTTCTCGTTATAAATCAGAGATCCACGTGATCATGAAAGATACCTATACAGAAAACTCTAAGGTTTATGCTGCGGTATTACAACGTGAATTGGAAAATAAACTGGTTGGTGCCAAGGTAAAATCAGTAAACATGGGTTTAATGGGAGCGGAGCAAGCACCATTGAAGCTCACGATCATCGGTTCGGATGTTAAGGACGCTGGTGAGTTTGCGGAGAAAGCTGCTGCATTATTGCGCAATGTTCCTGGTGCAACCAACGTGAAGTTATCTTCTGAAAGTGGTAACCCAGAGATCAACGTAAAAGTAGATCGTGAGAAAATGACTTCTTTAGGTCTTAATGTAGCGACTGTAGGTATGACCATGCAGACTGCATTCTCGGGTAATACAGACAATAAGTTCCGTGCTGGTGACAACGAATATGATATCAATATCCGTTTCGATGAAGCAAGCCGTTCGAATATTGCAGACGTAAGAAACTTGAAGTTCATCAATCAACAAGGAACGCCAATTTCTTTAGAGCAGTTTGCAGAAGTTAGCTACAGCTCAGGTCCAACCTTATTGGAGCGTCGTGATAAATCGCCGGCAGTATCTGTTCAGGCATCTATCGTAGGACGTACATTAGGTGAGGTGGCAGGTGAGTGGCAGGCAGAATTCGAAAAACTAGAGCGCAAACCAGGAGTAGTTTATATCTGGGGTGGTAACATGGAGAGTCAGGAAGAAGGATTCGGTACCTTAGGGGTAGCCTTACTAGCATCTATCTTGTTAGTTTACTTAGTAATGGTTTCTCTATACGACAGTTTCTCTACGCCTTTCGTCGTGATGTTCTCGATTCCATTATCATTCATCGGAGCGTTATTACTATTAGCTTTAACCGGCCAATCGTTGAACATCTTTACCATCTTAGGTATTATCATGTTGATTGGTTTGGTGGCGAAGAATGCGATCTTATTGGTTGACTTCGCAAACCACCGTAAAGAACATGGTGATAGCACTCATGATGCCTTAGTTGCAGCCAACCACGCTCGTCTTCGTCCAATCTTAATGACCACTATTGCGATGGTATTCGGTATGATTCCAATTGCGATGGCGACAGGTGATGGTGCGGATATGAACAGAGGTCTTGCCATCGTAATTATCGGGGGTCTTTTATCATCCCTTCTTTTAACCTTAGTCGTGGTTCCTGTCGTGTACTCGATATTCGACAGTATCGGAAAACGCTTCGGTAAGAAAGAAAAGACAAATTACGAAGAGTTGATGACTGAAGATTTCGTGATGAACGAAGACTATGTTGACGAAATGGACGTTAAACATACGTAGTAAGAACAATTAAAAATACCATATATGCGAGGGCTGCCTTTTTTGGCAGCCCTTTCTTTTGGTACTCCGATATACCTCAGTATAGTGTAAATAAAATATGATCTAATCTTTATGTTCGAGTAATTTTATTAATATCGTACTGCTTTAAAAATATAGTCGATGAAAAGTTTCCTATTCGCCTCAATACTGATGTTCATTCTTTTATCCTGCCAGTCGGGCCAAAAGCCACAAGAAATTAAGGATACAGCGCGAACATTGCCAAAGCTAGATACCAATGTTCGGGATATCCCTCAGGGGGGAAGTACGGCGATCGATCTAACAGCTATCCCGGAGAAGTCGCTACCCTATACCGACTCGACCAATTTTGATAATTACAAGGATGACGGAATTTCAAATCCGGCATTGATCAAAGCTTTAAAATTCGAAGGAGAATTTCAAAGCGAGCAGGATGTAAGAATCCGTTATCAACTAAAGTTTTCTGATGATATCACCGGTTTGGTTGTGACTTATCCAGTGGGAGAGCACGAACTGAATACTACACTATTATTATTGAATACGGCGCTTAAAATAGTCGATCAGATGGATATTGCATATGATGAGATTGCCGATTCAGCAATCCGCGAAATCAGCCTGATTGAAAAAGAGAAGCTAAGCATAGCGCATTGGAATTACTTCCCCGAAGTGCCTACGGTAGAGAGAAAGGTTTACCAAATTCGCCAAGACGGAAAGTTGCTACCCCTAAAGAATTAATGATTACGACTAAATAGGGTAGTTCCTATACTCGCCATGACCACGCAGGCGATAGACAGCCATTGCAAGCCCGTCAAGGTCTCCTGTAGAAATAATAAACCTGATAAAGCAGCAAAGGCTGGCTGAAGACTCGTTAAAATGGAAAAGGTCTTAGCGGGCAATTGTTTTAAAGCGACCATATCCAAGGAGAAGGGCAATGCGCTCGATAAAATAGCAACTCCAAGACCTTGAGCAAACAACATTGGAGTAATCTTAGCCAATTGACCATCCCAAATTGCAAAAGGGATGATAAAGGCCGCTGCAATCAACATTCCAGTGGATACTGCATCTTTGCTATCCATCACTTTAGAAACTTTGCCGCCCATAATGATATAAAGTGCCCAAAAAGCGCCCGCTAGAAAAGCAAGAAACAGTCCCAATAGATCAATATTTCCCGTTCCCCATGGAACAATAAGCAATATTCCTGTGCAGGCTAATAATGCCCATACGATATCCAAAAGTTTTCTCGAAAGCGCCAATGCTAAAAACAAAGGGCCGACAAATTCTATCGTCACGCCGAGTCCTAAGGGTATTCGCTGAATAGCCATATAAAAAATGAGGTTCATCGCAGCAATCCCCAATCCATAGATCGCGCAATAAAGCCATTGCTTTTTGCTGAAGCTGCTGAACTTCGGCCGATTGATAAAGAACAATATAACCGCCGACAACCCAATTCTTAACGTACTAGTGCCAATGGCACCTAATGCTGGAAATAATCTTTTCGCAAGGGAAGCACCGCCTTGAACGCATATCATCGATGCTAAGGCAGCAGGAACGGCTAGGTTTTTATTCTTCATAATTTTCAGAGTAAAGGTAAGGTTTAGATATCAGATGTTAGACATTAGATTTAAGACCTGATCCTGCCAATCCTTTCATCCTTCCTTTCCTGGTTCAGACTAGATATTAGACATCAGACAACAGACATTAGACCCGATCCTGCCAATCCTTCTATCCTTCCTTTCCTGGTTCAGACTAGATATTAGACATCAGACAACAGACATTAGACCCGATCCTGCGAATCCTTTCATCCTTCCTTTACTGGTTCCAACAATCTAATATCTAATGTCTCATATCTAAAATCTAACTACCATCTACCCTTCAATTCCCTTTCAAACCCAATGCTAACCCAATATAAACCCCTATCAGAACCCTTATGAAAGGGCTATGATAGGGGTTTGATTAACTTAACAAAGAATATTGTCTCGAACTAGTCGCTTTCCCGTTGCTTATTCGTGATCATCGACTTTATTCGGATTCGGTGGCAAAGGATTGGTATCCTTTTCCGGACGTTTTCCGGTATCATGTTCGACATCCGTTTTTGTTTCTTCTTCTTTTGGGTATTTTTTTTCTTCTTCTTCTTGTAGGGTTTCTTTCTTGCTCATCTTAATTTATGTTGTTCTGATAGTAAAACAATCCACTTCCGAAAAGGTTCGGTCTGCTAGTTAAAACCTTCTGAGGGATTAAATGTTCCTGATATAGAAAAAACAATATGCTATGATCGATATCCAAAGTATCTTTTTGAAGGATGTGGAGCTCTCCTTCATCTTAGAGATTATTAGTCGGACGTTGATGATGTTTCTCATCATCCTGATTGTACTGCGCTTATCGGGTAGAAGGGGTGTCAGGCAACTGACTTTGTTCGAGGTGGCTATTATTCTTGCCATGGGTTCTGCTGCGGGAGATCCGATGTTTCAAGAGGATATTCCTATACTCTATGGTTTCATTGTTTTATTCTCAATTATCCTTTTCTACAAGTTCATCACTTGGTTGACGCAGAAGAATCAGTTTTTTAATGAGTTGATGGAGGGAAAGCCCATGTGCGTTGTTAAGGATGGGATGTTTGAAGTCAAGAAAGAACACGATAGTGATTTCTCGCGAATGGAGTTCTTTGCAGAGTTGCGCAATCAATCGATCGAGCACCTGGGGCAAGTTCGTGTTGCTTTATTAGAGGTTGATGGAACCATGAGCGTGCTATATTATGCCGATGAGGAAGTTAGATTTGGGCTGCCCTTATTTCCAGATAATCAGTATAAGATTACCTCGTTGGAGGATGGAGGACCCTTTGCTTGTTTGTTTTGTGGTAATGTGAAATCGACATTGCAATCTTGCAAGGATCAATGCGGCCGTTGTGGGAAAGGAGAGTGGGCACATGCGATAAATTCACGTCGGATAGGCTAGAAGGGGATTTTCAAAACAATTTCTATAGCCGCCTGTTAACTCATAAAGAAAAAACAATTATTTACATGGAAGAGAAAAAGAAATCCAAATTCTTTAAAGACAGTTTTAGCATATTGAAGAACTCTGTAATGGGGTTTATGAACGAGGATAGTTTGAAATACAGTGCCTCGTTAGCCTATTATACTATATTCTCCCTAGGACCTATCTTGGTCTTGATGATTTCTCTCGCGGGCATATTTTTGGGCGAGGAAGCGATAAAGGGAAAAGTATTTACAGAATTGAACGGTTTGGTAGGTGCGAGTGCTGCACGCCAAATTCAGGAAGTGATCAAGAACTTAGAACTCTCCGGTAAATCAACACTAGCACTCATCATCAGTATCGTTACTTTGATTATTGGTGCAACTACAGTATTCGGGGATATACAAAACTCCATCAACAAAATATGGCATGTTCGCGCAAAACCTAAAAAGGGATGGTTGAAGTTGATTACCGATAGATTATTATCCTCATCTTTAGTGATTGGTTTGGGATTCTTATTGGTTGTTACATTAGTGGTCAACGGCGTAATCTTAACACTGACCGATCGCTTGCTTCGTTACTTTCCAGATATTACAGTGTTCGTTATGGATGCCATTAATTTCTTATTATCCTTCGGTATCACTTTCGTTTTGTTCGCTGTGATCTTTAAGGTCTTACCAGATGTAAATATTAAGTGGAAAACGGTTCGTGCCGGAGCGCTATTTACGGCTATACTTTTTATTTTCGGTCGATTTGGGATCGGCTTATATCTTCAAAATTCAGATACGGAAACCACTTATGGAGCTGCAGGATCTATTGTGTTGATTTTGCTTTGGGTTTACTATACGGCGGCTATATTATATTTTGGAGCTGTATTTACTCGTGAGTATGCCACCTACAAAGGCGTCAGTATCGAGCCTTCGGAGTTTGCTGTGCATGTAGAAACGAAAGAAATAGAAAGGAATGTGGATGAAATCCCCCCCGCGCCATTGACGACGGAGGAGACGGTTACTGAGAAGTAATCTAATCAGCGTCTATTGCTGCATAGAAGTTTTCAACTCTTTTTTCTAGGTCTGCAATGATTGCTCCGGCAAAGTCTTTCTTTCCAAGTTTAATCGCATGGTAGAGCGCACCGGGACTGAATACATTGACTTCCATGATTTTATCGCCTACGATATCTAAGCCTACTAAATACATATTATCGTTCTTTAGGGTCAGCGAAACTTGTTTCGTCAGGTTCAAGATATCCTCGGTTATTTCGGCCACCTGTGCGGTAGCTCCCTGATGGATATTGCTTCTGATTTCATTTTCCGGTTGCACACGTTGTACTGCAGCATAAACACCATCGACAACCAAAGGCTCACCATCCATCAAAAAGAAACGTATATCTCCCTTATGAGCTTCTGGAAGGTACTCCTGTGCAATCACATAGCCGTCGCGAGCAATCGCTTCAACAGTCTGCTTTAGATTTTGTCGTTCATCGTATTTAATCATGAATACGTTCTTTCCACCCGAGCCTTTCAATGGTTTGAGGATGATCTTATCGTTCTGCTCCTCTAAAAAACGTAGAATGTCTTCGTGATTTCTAGTAACCATTGTTTTTGGACGAACGGCTTTCGGGAAGTTTTCTAGATATAATTTATTATTTGCCTGCACCAGATTATCGGGGTCATTGATTACAAATCCACCGTTCTTTTTCACCAATTGAGCAAACTGTATTCCGCTTGCGGCAGCCCAAGGTCTGTTGATCATATCTAAGGTCGGGTCGAAGCGCAGCCATAATACCTCAACCGTAGAGAGGTCGACCAAAGTCTTTTTGGCATCTTTAAGATGTTTCATCAACTTATCGCCGGTATCAATTTGCTGCTCTGGCTCGACGATTCTACAGTGAGCCAGAACGCGCTGTTCGTCTTCATAGACAAAGTCGGCAAGCCCAATATACATTACCGTGTGTCCTCTTTCGAGTGCCTTCAACGCAAGGATAGTGGTGGTAAATTTTTCCTCTTCCTTATGTGTTTGATTTATTAAAAATGCAATTTTCATATATACAATCGGATTAGATTATTCTACTAGTTTAAATATGGATCCTTTTTGAGTTACTTCCTGCCATTTGGGTTTATAATCGGCAGACATATAGCGTGGTATAATCGCTGGAGGTATCAAGACACCGCGTTGCAGCAAGTCTTTGATAATGGGCAGGTAGTCTTTTCGGATCTTACCCATCATCAACAGATCGACCTCATTTCCTTCTTTGATGTAGTTTAACAACTCGATGATCCCTTTCAGATAAAGCGCATCCTTCGTTAAGCCACCACCACGATATACTCGCATGGTTAAGTTAAAAGCTGTTTCCGGGAGGAAAAGGTATTGATCGACGAGCATGTCGAAGGTATCGGTGAAGGTATTTCCCAATAACATATGGTGAACAGCAATCACGCGGGCGGCAATAATTCTAAGTCTATCGTTGTTCAGCCCATTGACGATGTATTCTGACAGCACGGCTAGACCTTCTTGCAGCTCCTCGTATCCCGGTACACCCAGACTGAACAGATTGAGCGGCTGTTGGCGACCATTGAAATAAGTGACTACATGTGTCCCGATTTCATGTTGGATCAATGCCATCGCCCTTGAGCGGGTAAGTTTATACTCTTGACTGATGTTCAAGGCTCCACGGTTGACCATGACGCCTGAAATATCTTCCCGAACCCGAACAGGGCTATTGAATTCGGTATTTTGTTTTTGTAAATATCGAATTTCCTCACGTGCCATTTTCGCGAAATCATTTGCCGAGATAATATCATCCGATCTCTTAGCGACCTCCTCGGGCTCTGTCATCATCAAGAGCGCCAGCGCAGAGTTGTATAGTTTCTCCGAAACGTTTCCAAATACCTGTAAACTTCCATGAAGGAAATCTTCCTTACCACGATCGGCAAGCATGGTGATCATGGAGTCGAGCTCGGCGCGTTTGTCCCGAAAGATGTAGGCCATCGTAGGGTCGTATATATCCTCGATTCGTAGGTTGTAAAGTCTACGTTTAACGAGGTCTGGGTCGACGTGCATGGGTCGATAGAGGAACTTTGGGGTCTTCCAGAACTTGTCTTTCTTAAACTGTAGCCAGGCTTCGTGCGCATTGAGCGGAGTGACCATGAGCAGGAAGTCGAACTTCTTTGTTTCTTGAGCCAATGCTTGGTCGATCTCAACCATTAATGGTGTCAATTCCTGATGCACATTGATGCGTTGAGCCGTAGCATTGAGGTGGGTGTAGACCCGTAGAAACTCGAAAAACAATCGGGACAGAGATTTCGCCAAAGACTCTCTATAAATCCGCATCAACAAAGGCAGCACATTGTCGGCTTCGTCAAGATAGTTCTGTTTGATGGAGATACCCATCAGTAAGATTTGTTTGTTTTGCAGTTCCTTTTTGGAAAACAGTTGTTTCGTCTCAGGTGGGTGGGGGATATGCTGATCCTTCTCAATGCCTACGCGTATTTCAGGCGCTTCTAAGCGAATGTTTTTTTCAAGGTACTCAGCTAAGGTTAGAAGATCTTTTTGAGCTACATGGACTTCTATATCGTCTTTCTGCTTGTCATCTGCAATCCATACTTCAATTAGCAAGCAGGCGCCAAACTCTTCAGCAAGCTTTTGCGCAATTGGGCGTATCCACTCTTCCAATGGAAAACCCGATGATTTGCAGACGATACTTGCATTTTCTGTCTTTGCCAAATCGACAAGCATCTTGTCGCGCTTCTCCAACTCAGGTACCCGATATATGAAAATATAGGGAACAATCTTGTTGAAGATAAACTTTCCAACATTTGGAATTTGGTAATGAATAGCCGATCGCTTGTTAATAGCGTTTAGAATCCTCTGTAGTGGTTTATTCTTTTCGGTCATTTTCGAAATAATGCGTTAGAGTTTTCAACGAGTTCAATAACAGTTGCTTGCAGGCAGTAATTTTGCTGGGGTCCGGAACGCCTGTCCATTCATCCATAAAGTCTTTTCTAAACTCTATAGAGATTACACAACCCGACTGCCCAAATTGGCTGTTAAGGTGTTGATTGAGATAACCTCCCTTAAATTTAACGTTTTCTCGTATATCAATCGTCTCTCCCTCAATGCTTTCTTTCTGAAAACTTTCGCTGAACAGGTCGATCAGGTGACGCCACTTCGGTTGGATAAATGCTGTGCCCAGATTTATCTGCGGGTTGGCATCTTTATCGATCTCTTCCGTCGGGCCTTCGCGTTTCGCATTGTAACTATGTATGTCAAAGATGAAAAAGAACCCGAATTGAGCGATGGTCCTTTCGATTAATGCCTCTATTTCCTGATAGATCATGGCATGCTCTTTTTGGAGTCGGTTGACTTCCGCTTCGGGTAACTGGTTCCATACATGCAGTCCCCAAGCCTGTTCTGGCGTCAGGTAAATTGCATTTTCCAAATTTCTATTGATGTCTAATTGAAATCTTGAACTTCCAACGATGAATTGGTTGATGGGTAATTCGGCCATTGCTGCGGTAAAGGGGTCTTCTTCACGCAAGCGCTCAGTTTCCGAAAGCCGCATGTACGGCATTAGTTCTTCTTCAATTTGATGCCCATCATGTATGGCGAAAGCCCAAAAAGGACTATCAACCTGGTTGATATGATATTTCGTCATTTGATTCATACGTGTTTTTATAGGAAATGCCCGTAGTGTTTAAACAGCTAATTGAGGGAATGGTTTGTCTATTAGGGAGATTAATAAAAAAATAGAACAATATACTACACGGTCTGTTCATACGTTGAAATGGTATAACCAATTAAAAAGGAGGTTGTTATGAACCTAATCGAACGCATTGAGCACTGGGGCGACGCGCATCACCCTCGTTGGATAGACTTCGTCCGCATTTCCCTAGGGCTGGTCATCTTCGCAAAAGGAGTTAGTTTTATCATGGACAGAGATTCTGTCGCATCGTTGATCGAACAGACGCATTTTCAGTTGTCTATTTGGTCGGCGGTACATTATGTGGTGTTTGCACATATTGTGGGTGGGATTTTTATCATCCTTGGTCTGCGCACGCGACTTGCCGTAGCACTACAGATTCCAATTCTAATTGGGGCGGTTTTCTTTGTGAATATTACAAAGGGATTTAGTTTTCTTAATTCGGAGTTTTGGCTTTCTCTGATCGTTTTGATTCTATTGATCTATTTCTTGATCGTAGGGTCGGGGCCTATGTCTTTAGACAAGGAAATGGATAAGCCGGGCTATAAGCGGAGAATCTAAACCGGATTGCTACAGCTCGTAAGTTGACTTAAATTAAGTCGAATGCAATTGCGAATTTCAGGAATGCTGCAAAAGTTTTGCAGTCTAGCTTCTGTATGATGTTTTTTCTGTGAGTGTTTATGGTATGAACGGATACGAATAAGCTATCTGCAATCTCTTTTGATGAGGCACCATTGGCTATAAATCGAATAATTTCTTTTTCGCGTTTAGTCAATGCCGCGTAACGACGATAGTTCTGTTTGACGAAGTCATGGTCGTCAAGGACTTTATTGACTTTGTTGACCATATTTCCGCAACCCTCAATCGGCGTCGCAATGATCATCAGTTGATCGACGAATTTGTCGTTTTCTGGATTTTGAACCAGTTTGCAGATGGTGTAAAACCATTTATACTCCAATTCGTTGTGAAGCTTTACTTGTTGGAAGAAAGAATATTGCTGATGTGGATCCTTTTCGGAAATGTATTGTTGCAATCCTAGAACGCATTGTTCAACCTCCTCTTTCACAAAATACTTCTCGTAATAAGCTAAACCTAAATTGTTGATTTCCTCGACGGATGTTCCCAGTAGATTACAGCCGAACTCGCTCATATAGCTTACTCGAACTGGCGTATCGTCTATGATATCATGCATCATGATAGCGGCAGGAATCTGTTCTCCAATTTCCTCAATATTGAACTTTGCATTTGACATCCCTTTTCCTAGAGAGGCGAACTGTCCGGCTATTGGGTAGCTGAGCATGGTTTGGATAATAATTTTAATTCGGGTTAATTATCTTGTAAGTGTAAATCTAAGGTGCTTTTTCAGTTATGACAATATTTTTTATCAAAATACCTAAAATGAGGTATATACTTTTGAAGTAAAAAGAAAGGTCATTAGCTAGGTGAGCTCGTTATAATCTTAGGCGTTGGATTTATAACGACAATGGATTCAATAGTGTGGATAAACCTCGTTTGAATGTCAAGACGTACTTTTCATGCAAGATATAAACATAAGAAGCTGCCCCAAATAGGGCAGCTTCTTTATGCATATGTACAGATTAATAGTTTAGTGATAATCCTACGCCAAATCCCATATCGGAGTCGTAATGCGTACGAATTCCCATATGCCTGGTAATGATATATCGCAGATCTGCCATATATTCCTTGTCTGAGTTGACCATAAATCCACCTCTCAATCTTTTGGAAAGTGGGATATCTTCGCGCATGAGCTGTAGCCTTACATTTCCATCGTGGTAGAGCTCCGCTTGGAAACGAATCAACATCGGCAAGGTATAAACAAATCCTGCAGAGAATAGCGCCCTTTCGTGTTTACTGTTCGTCTGCCCGAAGATATTCGTCTCCGGACCGTGATCTTCGAGATTTCTAAAGCGCCAGTCGAAACCAATAAATGGCATAAACCATTGCATGCGATCCACAAAGCGGCCTAGGTGGGTTTCTACTTCATAACCATGCGCATCGTGGTAGCCTAATCGCCATTCGGAGGTCAATTGCCAACGCGCATTATGGAGCATTAGCTCACCGTCATTGCCGTTAGTAGCGAAGTCGTTTTGAATCATAAAATGTGGCATATTGCTCTCGCGCTGAAGCATACGGTAAGCTTTTTCCTTGTTGGGAAGCTTCGGATTGTCCGGCTGTCCTTCCGTGCTGAATACCCTGTTCATCCCTGCCATCATGTGGTATAGAATGTGGCAATGGAAGAACCAGTCGCCATGTACGTTCGATTCGAACTCGATGGTGTCCGTCTCCATCGGCATAATATCGAGCACATTTTTTAGCGGAGCATAATCTCCCTGCCCATTTAAGACACGGAAGTCATGCCCATGCAGGTGCATTGGATGCCGCATCATGGAATTATTATACAATATGATACGTAGGGCTTCACCTTTTTTGATGGGGATCTTGTCCACTTCGGAAAGCACTTTATCATCTAAACTCCATACATAACGGTTCATGTTTCCCGTCAGTTCAAACTTGAGCTCTCGAACAGGCATTCCCTCAGGGAATTTGGTTGATTTGGGAGAGCGTAGCATTCCGTAGTTTAATGTAATAATATCACTGTTTTGATGTTGAGAATGGGCGGCAGCCGTTGTATCAGGTTGATTGTGCTCCGCCATATTTTGATGGCCGCTATGATCCTGATTTTGTTCAACATGGTTCATTCCTTGGTGCTCCTGATGAGCTTTGTCCTCTTTTTTGTTAGTCGTGGAATGATCCATGTTCTGATGATCTCCATGCTGCATACCTTTCCCCTCCATCTCCGGATACATGACAGTATTCATATCCATGCGCTGCATGGACATCTTCATCCCCATATCGTCCAGATCGCCGTTCATCTTCATCATGTCGTTCATCATTTTCATCCCTTCGAAATACTTCAATTTGGGAAGTGGGGCGACCAATTGTTTTACGCCCGATCCGAGGTAAATGGACGCATTTTTTGTTCTATCCTCGGGTGTCGCCATGAATTCATAAGCGAAACCATCTTCTGGAATCTCAACGACGATATCGTAGGTTTCCGAAACAGCAATCAGCAGCCGATCCACTTTGACGGGTTCTACATCGTTTCCATCGTTGGCAACCACCGTAATCTTCCCGCCCGCGTAGGTTAGCCAAAAGTAGGAGGATGCTCCTGCATTGATGACCCGAAGCCTGACCTTATCGCCGGCTTTGAAATCCGAAAGAGACTGTTCGCTGCTGCCGTTAATCAGAAAGCGGTCGTAATAGACATCGCTGACATCCATTGCCAACATGCGCTTCCATTCATTTGTAACTTTTGTCTTGAAGTGCCCCTCTTTGATCGCCTCCGCGTAGCTTTGCGTCGCATTCTTTTTAATAGCAAACCAGTCATTTGCGTTATGCAACATACGGTGAACATTGTCGGGATTGAGGTCCGTCCATTCGCTCAAAATAATGGGAATGGAAGGCAGGTCGTCAATACCTTTGCGATTGTCCTGATCATCCTCGCGCTTCTTTAGAATCATTGCACCATACATACCGATCTGTTCCTGCATGCCGGTATGGCTATGATACCAATGCGTACCGTTTTGGATAATCGGGAATCGGTAGATGTAAGTGCTCTTTGCTTTTATCGGCATCTGTGTCAGGAAAGGGACGCCATCTTCAGGATTGGGAAGATAGACTCCATGCCAGTGCATGGAAGTCGGTTCATCCATTCCATTATGTACATGGATTTCCGCCGTGTCGCCTTCGGTAAAAGTGAGTGTTGGCATGGGAATCATCCCATTGACGGCAATAGCCCGCTTTTCCTTGCCACTGTAGTTGACCAATGTATCCTTCACATACAGATCGTACCTAACAACCTTTTGCGCCATGGCGGAAAGGCTGAAAAGTAGGAGTATGCTAAGGATGCTATATATTCTTAGCTTTTTCATAGATATCCTTAGAAATAAAATAAATTATCCTGTGCTTTAGTTTTAGATTTTTTCTTTTACTTCGCCACAGTTCATCATTTTAGATCCGAAATAAGGATTCTTGATAGCGTCTTCTGCACTGAGCCAATAGGCGCCTTTATTGTTGTTCGCCATCGGGCAAAATTGCCAATACAATGCCGTCGAACCTTGCCATGCTTTTGCTAGGGAATATACATGATTCGATAAGGCCATGAAGCTTTGGCGTTGTCTGTTGATATCAGTTGATTTTTCAATTGAAGCAGCTTCCGCCTGGATCCCTTTCATCACTTTCATCCAAACCTCATGCTCTTCATGTGCTAGTTTTCCCATTTCAACTTGGCCAATGGAAGCAGTCAAAGCTTTTGCTGCCGTAGCAGCAGCCTTTGCATCCGTTGCCACCAATGCATTCTTCACCGCAAGATAGTTTTTAAACACCGGTGCTAACTGCGTATTTGCTGTTTCATCGCCGTTGTGCTGACTATGGTCCATATTCGCATGCTCCTTAGCGGAAGGTTTGTGCTGGCTGTGATCCATTCCCTGATGTTCGTTATGCTCCGCCTTAGCTACCGTATGATCGCGTTCGTATAAGCAACATTCATGAAGTTTTGCATAGACGTCATCCGGAGCACGAAAAGATTGGTTGTCATATCCTGCCTGAGCAATTTTCTTCAATATCGCTTCTTCGGAAGTTTTATCAGGATTGAAGGTAAGGACAGCTTGCTGGGTATCTTCATCCCATTCAGCTTTGGAGACCTTCGGCTCGTATGCCGCAGCTTCGATAGTTTTCTTGCACATCGCACAGTTTCCTTTTATTTCTACGGTGCTAGTTGTCGCGTTCTTAATCTGTGCATGGACAGTTAAAGAAGATATGATCATAATGGAGGCAATGAATGCCTTTAGATTTTTCATTTTAAGTATTTTTAAATAGACAATTGACAAGCATTAATCATGCTTGCATATTAAATAACCAATAAAACAGGGGGGAATTAGGCTATTTTAGGTGGGATAAAAATACTTGAGAATCCATTAGAAACAACAAACTGTTGTACTTCTGTATTTTGGATATTGACGGTATAAGATGGGATTTCGAATTCGAATAGAAAATTGCCGAGTTGCAAATGTCCAATCATCGGAGTTGCACAACAACAAAGACCTTTACCAGCGCAACCCATTGGGCGCTCCGTAGAACTACTGTTTTCTTTTGAATGCTCAGCATCTTTGTGACAGCATGCATGCTCCTCCGCATCCTCCTTTTCGCTACTTTGATGCTCGCAGTGCTGTGTTTCTTCTTTTTCATGTGGAATCTCACAAGCTTGCCCGAGCGATGGAATAAACATCGCTAAAGTTAATAGACATATGAGAAACAATGATTTCATATATACAGTAAACAGTATCGTTACTAAAAAGTTTTCTATTAATGATAGACTTACTTTTTTATCAAATTTATAAATAACTCTGAACCTTGTCTTGGTTGAATACTATTGTAACAAGGTTCCATTTTGTGAATATCAAAATAAGCAGCAAATGCTGGGTGATATTCCGCAATATGACCACCAAATGGAGGTCCATCTTTCTCAAAATCAATATTGAATAGCAACCCCACCAATCGGCCTGCAGGATTTAGCAATGAAGCCATCTTTTGAATGTATTGCGGACGCAAGCTAGGATCTATCGCGCAAAAGAAAGTTTGCTCTAACACTAAATCATACGATTCATCGAGCTCGAAGAAATTCCCCAACATCACCTTCACTTCAGAATTATCCTTAAATTTTTCCTGCGCATTCGCCACCGCGATAGGTGCTATATCGATCAAAGTAATATTCGAAAAGCCCTTTTCTACTAGGTAGGAGGCCTCGTAAGCATTTCCACAGCCAGGAATTAAAATAGCGATATCCTTATTGGTCAGCCCATCGATATAATGTGTCAGCGCTGGTGAAGCATAGCCTATATCCCAACCTGTCTGCTTGGTCTCCCAGCGCGTATTCCAAAACGTCTGTGCAGATTGTGGATCTCTTAGTTCGTTGTTCCCTTCCATAGTGACTGATGTTGAAGGCAAATTATCAATATTTTACGAATTGTTGATGAACATACTGTCATTTCTTAAACATAAAGTCTTTGATATTAATACTTTTGGAAAAGCATGACCGTGTGATTATCCTCAGCATCGTAGGGGATAATGGTTGATTTAAGAAGCTTGAAGCCTCTCGTTTTTAGTTCTTTCTGCAATTCGCGCTCGCGATGGAAGTAAAACTTTACACTTCCCAAGGGGTTGCTCTTGACTTCTGGTGCTGCCGGATCACCCTCAACAAAAGATAGGTAGAGTAAGCCTTTGTTGTTCAGTTTTTCGGAAGCGTCGTCTAGAAATTGTTCTGTTTCGGATGCGTTGAGGTAGGGGATACAGAAGCCGGCTATTACGGCATCGAACTGTCCATTCAAAATGCTGATAGCACGCGCATCCAATAAATAGAACTCGCCTGTTGGGACATGCTTTCGCGCTATCTCCAGCATATTTTCGGCGATATCAATTCCAACAATCTGCAAGGATGGATAAAACTTCAGTAAGTATCGCGCAATATTACCCGGGCCACAGCCTACGTCGAGTATCCGGCCTTGCTTATTTGGAAGATGCTTTAAAAGGGCATCGTAGGTGTCGTTATAGATATCCATATCCATGAATTTAGTTTCATAGATCTCAGCGATATTGTTCCAAGTGTCGAAGGTTTCAGATTTATCTTCTAATTCTTTCTTCTCTGTCAGGATATAACAACCAGCTTCACTAGGATGATCCAGTACCAAACTCTCCGGATCCTCCTTTCGGACGAGGTTGATGATCATCGCATCGCCAATAGCAACGAGCGTAAAAATAATGGCAAGCATGAGTAGTGTTGGGCTGCCTATCGCGATAGCGATGATTGCCGGTAGAACGCCCATTAGCAAGCCCGGCATAGCGGCACCAATAATATAATGTTTGAGTTTTAAGGGCTCTGTACAATGACAATAGGGGGTAAGCATCTTTTTCAAAATACCATATTTCATAGCTTTATGGCCGCCCTTTGCATAGATGCTCCAAGTCAAGCCATGTATCGCTTCATGAACGACAATCCCAACGATTAATACCAAGAAAAAGCCTATGCCGTTTAAAAATGCTGTTCCGGCTCCAATGCTATTCAAGGTCTGCTTTATCGATTCCTTAGTAAACTGATCGGACCAAATTAGTATGTAAGGTACGATATAAACAAGGGCGATAGGAAACACCGCCAGACAGCCAAGTGTATTTGCTTTTACTAAGTCTATAATGCGTTTTTTCTGATGATATTTCGATAAGTCGATTTCCATAAATAATATTTAGTTTTCCTGATAGACCATAAAGATCATGTCAAATCCTGGAGCCCAGTAGTCTTTATGCTGTTCTTTAATAACGAAGCCATTCTTCTCATAGAAGCCATAAGCAAATTGGGACGTACGAACAATAATTCTTTTTACTTTACCCTGTGTTTTTATTCTATCCAAACGATATTGTAACAATTGTTTGCCAATCCCGCTGCCATGCATGTGGGAATCTACAAAGTCCCAACTGATATAAGCATCCTGCTCCTTGTAGTTAATTCCGCCGGCAGCAACGATATGATTATCCTGCTCCACTACATAATAATCTTCGATTTCATGGGCTAGGTAGGTTTTCAAATCTTCGTATTCCTCAGGTGCGAAATAGGTAGGAATATTAGAGCTCAGCAGATTTAATACTTCGCTAAGATCACTTGCCTGATAGGGTCTAATTATCATTTCCAACGAAGGGATTAATTTTCAGCATTAAACTTATCAAAGCTGCGCCAATATTTGTCTTTGTAAATATCAAATTCAACGCGGAAATGCTCCGCATATTTTACTGCTATCTCCTCCATTACGCGCGACGGCTTCCGGAACTCACGACATGCAAAGTTTATTTCGCGCAGGCCGTTTCCAGTTTCCCGAATGACATTGATATATCCATCAACATCTCTTAAACGATCCATCAGCTCGACTTCCAGGTCTTCCATCAGCTTGTAAATCCTTTCGTTAGGTAACCCAGTCTCGGGGTTAGGGTCATAATGTATCATAACGACGAGAATCCAGGGGTGCGAAGCCTTATGCTCCCAATTAAGGAGCGTATGGTTGACGATCGCAAAGATCGGCATTCCGTTTTCTAATTCTCCCTGATAAGAACCATAGTGATCTTCTTTGGAATAATGGGTAATGTCGGTATATCGCTCCACAAATTCCTTTTCTCGCCAGATTAAGTATGCATCAAGCTTTTCTATCGGAATCAACTCCGGAATATCATCGCCCGGTCCTCTCACACGCATATTGTCGATCATGGTAATCGACTTCAATTCCCCCAGCGAGTTATCTAAATAGATACAAACACCATTGAAGATATCATCATGGTCTTTTTCATCATAGTCGTCATAGACAGCAATAATGTCGATCTCATCCGGGAATTCGGGGTGTTCTACCGGGTAGAATTGTATGTTCTTGCTGCTGAAGTCGCGACCAAACATCTTAACCCCAAAACCTTCCACATCGCTTGCCTGCTTTAGGGCCACAAACTCCCATTTGTCTATTTGCGGAGCTTGCTTTACGAGCTCTTCCACAAAGGCGATATTCCGTATGATTGCATCTGGCGTAAAAGTAAGTTCAGCAATATTCGTCTCTTTATTGATGCCCACCAAAAAGAAGATGCGTTCATGCAGTTTATAGAGCTGATCAGCAAGAGGACTGAAGAATTTATTCTCGATGTCAGTGCCTTCGTCAATGGCGTTGTAGAACGTATCGGCATTACTTTTAAACCATTTCCAAAAGTCAGCTATCGTTTCTATGTTATTGTCATCGGCAGAGTTGCTCTTAAAAAGCTTGTTAAATACGCTCATTACTTTTCGTTTAGTGCTAATTGATAACAATTTAATAAGAATAGGTGGATAATTAAACTTTAGAGCATATTTACGCTTAAAACTTTCATCCTTCCATTGTGAGCAATACCGGGGATGAAAGTTGCTGATTGCCATGGAGAACAGACACTTTCAGAAAAAAAGCACCTCGGTGGAGGTGCTTTTGTATATGCTTTTGCTGCTTATGCTAAAGGAGCAGGTGCTTCTTCTTCAAACAAAGGCAGTTCTTTGATGATATGGTACCAAGTAATTACTTTCTTGATATCCGAAGAGTAAACTCTTTGTTCATCATGACCTGGAGCAACCTCTCTAAAGAAGTTTCTCAATGTATCGCCATCTGCTTTCGCATCTGGAGTATTTCCATCATTCGCTTTGATTGCTTCGAAAACATCGATCAAACGGATCTCATCATCCTCACCATAGATCGTGATGTCTTCCAAGGTTGCCATCTTTGTAGTCGACAAGTTAACAACCGATTTAATTTTTGCTTTATCTAAAGTTTCTAGAATAAAGCCACCTTTATTTTGTCCGATTAACTTAAATAATCCTGGTTTTCCAGTTACGGAAACTAATCCTCTTAAATTCATCTTTCTCTTTATTAATCTTCAATAACTTCAATACCTAAGATACGATCGCCTTGGCGGATATCGTCTACCACATCTACGTTCTCGATTACTTTACCAAAACAAGTGTGGTTTCTGTCTAAGTGTGCCGTATTGTTGCGGCTATGGCAGATGAAGAATTGTGATCCGCCAGTATTGCGACCAGCATGTGCCATTGATAACACACCGCGGTCGTGGTATTGGTTATTTCCGTCTAATTCACAGTCAATTTTGTAACCCGGACCACCAGTACCTGGCATTCCTGTTGCGCCTTCGCGCGTATTCGGACAACCACCTTGGATTACGAAATCGTTGATTACACGGTGAAACGTTAATCCATCGTAATATCCTGATTTAGCCAATTTAATAAAGTTCGCTACTGTATTCGGTGCATCTTCTGTGTAAAATTGCACAGTCATATCACCTTTTTCTGTTTTGATAATTGCTTTACTCATAAGTTCAATTCATTCGAAAAATATTTACAAAGATAAGGTTTTAGGCTAAAATTGGAAGTTATCCGGTTAAGATGTTGATATTGAATGTGTTTAAGTCTAATTGAATTCGTATATTTAGAAGGAATCGATTGTTAATCAAATAGATATCACATGTTTCAAAAAATGGTCATCCGCGAATGGGCAGAAGCCGATAGACCGAGAGAAAAACTACTGGAACGAGGCCGTCGGGCTGTAACCGATGCAGAGTTATTAGCGATAGTTATCGGTTCTGGATCTCGAACAGAAACAGCCGTCGAACTCTGTAAGCGCGTTCTAGCTGGTGTCAATCATAACCTTCTTCAACTCTCCAAACTCGAGGTCCATGACCTCTGCGAATACAAAGGCATAGGCGAGGCTAAAGCAATCAGCATTATTGCTGCGCTCGAGCTCGGAAGGCGCCGGCAGGAAACCAAACAGACCGATATTCCGATTCTTAACTCCAGCAAACTTGTCTACGAGTTCTTCCGGTCGCAATTGCAGGATCTACCGCATGAAGAGTTCTGGACTATCTATCTGAATACTGCATGCAAGGTCGTCGATACGCAGTTGATAGGACGAGGGGGGAATGATTTTACGCCGGTTGACATCCGCACCATCTTTCGATTTGCCTTGCTCAATAAATGCCACTCCATTATTCTAGCACATAATCATCCGTCCGGTACCTTGAAAGCCAGCGATACAGATATAAAGATTACCCAAAAGATTGTTCGTGCCGCTGAATTGATCGATATCCGTGTCCACGACCATCTAATTTTCACCGATTGTGCTTACTTAAGCTTTCGTGATGAAGGATTGCTATAATCCGTGAAATTCTTATCCTACATCAATGCCCGGGCAAACTCTTTTGTTCAAATTTGCGTTATCAAATAAGAAGGATACACATTATGGCAAAGTATATTTATCACGAAGCAGATTCAAGAGGAGATGCAAATCACGGCTGGTTGCACTCTAGACATACATTTAGTTTTGCAGGATACATGGACGCAGAACGCATGAACTTCGGAGTTCTACGCGTCCTGAACGACGACTATGTATCCGGAGGAATGGGATTCGGAAGGCATCCACATAGCAATATGGAAATTATCTCCATTCCATTGGAAGGCGAGCTCGCGCATAACGACAGCATGGGCAACGGTTCGGCAATTATACCGGGCGATATACAGGTGATGAGCGCCGGAACAGGAATAGAGCACAGCGAATACAACCATTCGGAGGTAGACCCTGTGAAATTCCTGCAGATATGGGTAATTCCCAATAAACAGAACGTCGAGCCACGCTATGATCAGCAAGCCATCGACAAAGAAAAAGCACACAACAGTTTCTTACAGATCTTATCACCGAATGCCGACGACGAAGGCGTATGGATCCATCAAAATGCCTGGTTTCACCTCGCAGAATTCGAAGCAGGATACACCCGCGAATACGTACTGAAAGATCCAAGCAACGGTCTGTATGTTTTCGTGTTAAAAGGAGATATCGAAGTCGGAAAGCAATTAATGCACACTCGCGATGGCCTAGGAATCATGGGCGAGAAGCATGTGTCTATCAAGGCTAGTACCCCTGCAGAATTTTTGTTGATGGAAGTGCCGGTGGGGTAGTAGTAGTTAGTATTTAGTAGTTAGTAGTTAGACCTATGGTCGCCATGCTATTGCAAAAAAATAGTTCGAATTTATTATTCAAACCTTCTTTCTAGGTCTTAATAATAAATTCGAACTATTAAATACTAGCCTAACTTAGCGTTAATACTTCTTTCCAAGACTTAATAGTAAATAATACTAGCCTAACTTAGCGTTAATACCTTCTTTCTAGGTCTTAATACTAAATACT
>NZ_DKLH01000091.1:0-3751 GCF_002455685.1 Sphingobacterium sp. UBA6645 | reverse complement strand
ACTAACTACTAAATACTAACTTAAAATTCCCAACCAGCAACCTTCCCCAATGTTCTTGGGATATCAACATTATCCATCTTGTGGCTGAAGTTTTCAGCGCCTACGCCGATTGCATAAACCGGGATATATGCAGCTGAGTGGCTTCCTGATGCCCAACTGATAGACGACACTTTGTTTAAAGCGTTGATTGCTAGGGAAGCAATTTTATCGTTGTTTGCGTATAGGCTTTTTGCCGTTTCGTTTTGGTGATTCACGAAGCTCTTTTCGTAGGCTGCGAAGATTTCTTTCTCTTCTTTTTCGCCGACTTTTACGTTGTTCCATAGACCTGTTTGCTCGCTCAATAAGGCTTTCACTTGTTCCCAAGATGCGCTATTGTTTTTCTCGCGGAGCTCGTTGATTTTTGTTGAAAGCGCTTCTTGCGAAATTTTTTGATTCTTGATGTTATTAATGCGAAGGGTAGAACCACCATTGCCAACACCCATGCCACCGGTTTCATGGTCGGCAGTAACGATGATTAATGTTTCCTCCGGATGTTTTTGATAGAAATCATACGCTTTCTGAACCGCTTTGTTGAAATCTAGTACTTCCTGAATTGCTGCTGCACCGTCATTGGCGTGGCATGCCCAGTCGATTTTTCCACCTTCAACCATTAAGAAGAAACCTTGGTTTCCTTGGCTCAATGTTTTAATCGCAGCTTCTGTGATGTTCGCAAGGTTCATGTCGTTTGCTTCTTGGTCGATCGCAAATTTCAACGACACAGGTGAAGTACCTTGATTGTTCATCAAGATCAATTTGTTTTTTCCGCTCTTCACTTTGTTGAAATCGTTCATCCCGTACAACATCGTGTAGCCCGCTTTTTCTAGTTGCGGAATCAATGGTGCTACTTTTTCACCTTTTGCATTGGTTTCTGGCTTCAAGAATCCAGCACCAGCAAAGAAGTCGAAATTAGATTTGATGATATCTTGACCGATTTCATAATACATGTCGCGGTCTTTTTGGTTTGCAAAGAAAGAAGCAGGAGTCGCATGGTCGATACTTACGCTCGTTGTGATACCTACCTTCATGCCCTTTTTCTTCGCTTTGTATGCAATACTTTCATATGCTTTCACGCCAGCGCTATCCATACCAATTACGCCATTCTTTGTTTTATAACCTACCGCTAATGCAGTACCTCCAGCGCCCGAATCTGTTACGCCATGCGATAAAGAATGTGATGTTGCATGCGTTGCATAAGGGAAGGTGCTGAACACCAGTGGTACTGTGCTGTTTTTATTTTGCTGGCTCGCTAAAAAAACCTCGGCTGCCTGTACTTGGTTTAGGCCCATTCCGTCGCCAATCAGATAGAAGATGTACTTCGGTTGTTTTTGTCCAAAGCTCAATCCAACGCATAAAACAAACGCAAAGAAAAAGCTTATACTTCTTTTGATCATGTGTAATAATATTTGATTTTTTTCAAAAATACGGTTAGGATGTTAATATAAGGTTAATTTAATAATGTGTCTTCATGCAAACAAAAATATTACACTGCTTGTTAATTCAACATATCAATATATAAACAGTATGGAAAATAGTTTATTAACAACCGCTCGATCATATTTTAATGATCAGGTCTTCGACAACCTAGCCGCTAAGCACGGCGAGTCGTCAGACAACGTTCGCAAAGGTTTAGACGCCGTAATTCCTTCCTTATTCCTCGGATTGCAGAGCAAATCTCCGTCGGAGCAAAGTGGAATTTTCGATGTTTTAAAACAATATTTTTCACAGATAAATTTCTCAGATCTGGGTTCCGTTTGGAACAGAGTGGATAATGATCCCGCAGATGCTGAAAAAGGATCCCACCTGGTATCTTCTATTTTCGGTGGAGGGTTAGATCAGGTGATCGCAACGATTTCCGGATTTCTTCACACGAACGGAAGCTCGGTTATGCAGTTATTTAAAACGGCACTACCCGGCGTAATCGGAGCTTTAACAAAGAATGGTACAGATTGGGATACTAGCCGTATCTCAGGATTATTGGACAATAACAAGTCTGATTTCCTAGCCGCATTGCCTTCAGGATTGAATCTAGGCGTTCTTGGCTCTTCATTGCTTTCGCAACCGGGTGTTGTGGAAGGAAGACCGGTAACACCGCCTTCTGAGCGCGAGCCTATCGTAGACCCCGTTAGAGATGTCGTGGTCGACGATCCAATTGTTCCACCAGTAACACGTATGGAAAACCGCGCCGAAGATCGCCCGGTAGCACATATCCGTGAAGAGGAACGTAAAAAAGGCGGTGGTTTATGGTGGTTATTAATTCCATTGTTGCTGCTATTGCTTTGGTTCTTATTTGGAAAGGGATGTAGCCGTGAAAATGAAACAGCTACAACCGACACCATCCCTTCGACAGTTGCGCCTGTTGATACCATCGTCGATACGGTGACCACAGCACCAGTGCGCGAGTCGATCATGGTGACTTTACCAGATAACAGCACATTAAATGCGTACAAAGGTGGTATTGAAGATCAATTAGTAGCATTCTTGAAAAGCGACTATAAGCAATTTTCGGATGACCAGTTGAAAGATCGTTGGTTCGACTTCGATAACTTAAATTTCGAAACAGGGACTTCAACAATTACTGCGGATAGCCAGACACAATTGCAAAATCTTGCAGCTATCTTAAAAGTTTATCCAGATGTAAAAGTGAAAATCGGTGGATATACAGATAAGACAGGTGATGAAGCATTCAACTTGAAATTATCAGGTGAGCGTGCAGATGCAGTGAAAGCGGAATTAGATAAGATGGGTGTGGGCGATAGAGTAGTGGATACCGAAGGATATGGATCTTCATTAGCAAAATATGAGGCTAATGCACCAGAATCTGATCGTATCAAAGACAGACGTGTATCAATCAGTGTTAGAAAATAAGTTAAGTTTTTTTCTAAATTAAATTGTCGGCGCACATATTCTTCATTGAAGAATGGTGCGCCGATTTTTTGATACCATTTTAAAACGTGGTTCTAATCATTATTTTTGTGCTATGTTAACAGCTACCCAAATGAATATGCTGCAAGGGGATTTCGAGAAATTCCTTAGCCATCTCAGATCGCAAAAGAAATCGTTAAGCTTTGAACTCTTTGGCGACTACGCTGGCTCCGTATTAAATTTCTACCTAGGTAGCTCACTCATCAACCCAGCAGAAAAACTCGAAGCCGCACAAGTTCTGACAGGCTTGTTCAACGCCGGCCTCAAAAATATCATCTCCCCACAAGACCTGATGGAAATAGCAGAAACTATCGCCCAGGATACAACGCTAGAGTATGGGGTAATTCAGGCAATATTTGAGTAGTAGTTAGTATTTAGTAGTTAGTATTTAGACCTATAGTGGATATATGCTATGGGTATTGGAGGGGGCTTTGAACGTATAAGTGAGGAGAAGATTGTTTGAACCTTTGGTTTAGAAAGGGAATTTTGTTTTGAACCAGGAAAGGAAGGATGCAAGGATTATCAGGATCGTTTTGAACGGCATATGAAGGGAAAGTTGTCTTTGAACCAGGAAAGGAAGGATGCAAGGATTGGCAGGATCACGTTGAAAGAAAAAAAGCGGCTGTTTCTGAACCAGGAAAGGAAGGATTTAAGGATTGGCAGGATCAGACAATTTGCGAATAAAGGAGGGACGGAATGTGCTACAGGAGACGTTTCACTAAACGTCTCCTATGAAAAATACAAGTCTATCCTTTCTACATGATCCTGGTCATCCTTGCATCCTTCCTTT
>NZ_DKLH01000087.1:0-93778 GCF_002455685.1 Sphingobacterium sp. UBA6645 | reverse complement strand
TAATACCATATATCTTCTATTAAGTATTTATTCATCAATTACTCTCTGTTTAAACCAAAGGTTCAAAACAAAATTCCCTTTCTAAACCAAAGGTTCAAAACAATCTATCCTGCCATGTATAAACAAAAGGTTTAATAATAACTTTCCATTCGTTACTAAATCAAATGTTTAAAATAAAAGACATACTCTAATATCAAAAATCTTACATCTAACATCTAAAATAAATAGTTTTATAATATGCTTTATTTGAATTTTTATAGTATATTTACATACTATTATTACGAAATGAAATACAATATTTTAAAAGATATGATTGCGCTTCTTGAGGATTTTGAAGCGGAGAGTCAGTTGGATGAAATATATACAAAGGATACAGAGGGGTTTATTGACTGGCTTAAGAATCGGTATGCAAAGGATAGCGATGCGCTGGAGGTCGACTGGGAAGGGAAGGAGAAGGGCAGAAGTGCGGAAAGTGTTATCAACACTTTGCTAGTTCATATGGGGCGATATGCAAAGAGTTATTCCAAGTCTGCGATTCATGGGTCGGGCTTTACGTCACAGGACGATTTTATCTATTTGATTACGTTGAAATCCTTTGGTGAGATGACGAAGATGGATTTGATTAAGAAAAATGTGCATGAGAAGCCGAGCGGGATACAGATTATCAATCGACTGATTGCGCAGGGCTGGGTGGAACAATTTAATTCGTCGACAGATAGAAGGAGTAAAGTGTTAAGGATTAGTGAGCAGGGTTTATCGGTGTTGGAGCAGCAGATGGACAAGATACGTATGGCTTCGGATATCGTGACGGGGAACCTCACGAGTAGTGAAAAGTTGGAGCTGATCCGTTTGCTGGAGAAGCTGGATGTATTTCATTTGGCTATTTATGATAAGCAGATTGAGAGTGAGCATTTATTAGAAGAAGGAGTTAAAAGTAAAAAACGATGAGGAGAAAGGTTGCCATCATAGGTTCTGGTTTTTCAGGTTTGTCTGCCGCTGCGTATGCTGCGAAAGCGGGCTTTGATGTTCACGTTTATGAGCGCCATGATCAACCCGGTGGCCGTGCCAGGCAATTTTCTACTGATGAGGGTTTTGTTTTTGATATGGGCCCAAGCTGGTATTGGATGCCTGATATTATTGACGGATTTTTTGCTGACTTTGGCTATCAAACATCTGATTTTTATCAGTTGGTTTCTTTGAACCCGCAGTTTGAGATGATATTTTCTGCTGCAAATATGCGGATACCAAGGGATTTTGAGGATATGGTTGAACTGTTCGAAGCTAGGGAAGCGGGGGCAGGTCTGCAATTGCGTAAGTTTATGGAATCCGCGAAATTTAAGTATGAAATTGGGATGAAGGAATTCGTAAATAAACCTTCACACAGCTGGCTGGAATTTATGTCGCCAAAGATTGCGAAGAATTCACTAAAACTGGACTTATTGTCGAACTTCCGAAATTATGTTGCCCGTTATTTCAAATGTGCAGAACTGAGGACCTTAATGGAATTTCCGGTTATTTTTCTTGGCGCCTCACCCAAAGACATACCTGCTCTGTATAGCTTGATGAATTATGGTGGCTACGCATTGGGAACCCATTATCCTATTGGTGGATTTTATCAGCTTGTTCGAGCGATGTGCGTCGTGGCGGAGAAGCAGGGGGCAACTTTTCATTTTAATAAGCAAGTGGAGGAGATTCAGGTCGAAGGAAATAGAGTCAGCGCTTTAAGGATTGATGGTGTTTTAGAGCAATTTGATGTGGTTATTGCATCATCAGATTATCATCATACGGAAACTTTATTGCCAAAGCCGTATCGAAATTATACGGAAGAGTATTGGAAGTCGAGAACTTTCGCACCTTCGAGCCTGATTTATTATTTAGGAATTGATGAGCGTATTCCTAACTTAACGCATCACAGTTTGTTTTTTGAGAACGCGTTAGATGATCATATTTCCTGCATCTATGATGATGTGAAATGGCCGGACAAGCCCTTATTCTACGCATGTTGCCCGTCAAAGACGGATCCACATGTTGCGCCGGCAGGCAAGGAGAACTTATTCCTTTTGATGCCACTCGCGATCGATATTAGCGATCCGGAAGACAAACGCGAGCATTATCTGCGAGCGATGTTGAAGCGATTAGAGCGGCATACCGGCACTCATGATCTTTATTCTAAGATTATTTATAAGCGAAGTTATTGTGTGTCGGACTTTAAGCGAGATTATCACGCTTATGGTGGCAATGCTTACGGCTTAGCCAATACGTTGCAACAAACCGCCGTCTGGAAGCCTAAAATTCGAAATAAGCGACTTCCGAATTTATTCTATACGGGGCAACTAACGGTTCCCGGTCCAGGTGTACCACCTGCCATTATTTCGGGTCGGATTGTAGCCAATGAGATTATAAAACTAAAAAACAGCACTATATGAAACAGAAATTTGACGAGCTATCCTTCAGCATCAGTGAGGTGATTACCAAAAAGTATAGTACGAGTTTTTCTTTAGGGATTCTAGCTTTAAAGCAGACGATTCGCCCAGCGATTTATGCGATTTATGGTTATGTGCGCCTGGCGGATGAAATCGTCGATAGTTTTCATGGTTATGACAAGGAGAAGTTGCTGAGGCGATTAAAGATTGAAACTCAACATGCAATTGAGGACGGTATTTCCATCAACCCCATTTTACAATCTTTTCAGGAAACTGTAAACCGTTACAAGATTGATCAGGATCTGATCGACCAGTTCCTGCACAGCATGGAGATGGACCTACAGCAGGTAGATTATAATTCGGATTTGTATAAGGAATACATTTATGGTTCAGCAGAGGTCGTGGGCTTGATGTGTCTACAAGTGTTTACGGAGGGGAATAAGGAAAAATATAATGAGCTGAAGCCTTATGCCATGAAGTTGGGATCGGCGTTTCAAAAGATTAATTTCCTGCGGGACCTAAAAGATGATTACCATATTTTGGGACGCACTTATTTTCCCAACATCGATATGCAAGTTTTCGACAATCAGGTGAAGGTGCAGATCGAACAGGAGATACATGCAGAATTTAAGGAAGCACTAATCGGAATTAAAAAACTCCCCAGTTCGGCTATGTTCGGAGTATACTTAGCATATAAATATTATCTCTCCTTATTTAAAAAAATTCGGAGTAAATCCTCTTCTGAGATATTAAATAAGCGTATTCGTGTACCGAATTCGGAAAAAGCTTATGTTGCTTTGAAATGCTACGTTCGATATAAATCAGCTTGGTTATGATCAAGCACACGTTTCTGTTTGTTTTTTTGCTTTCTACGGTGTTTTGCTTGGGTAATGATTTGTCGGACGTAAGATTGAACTATAAGCGATGCATTGCTGATAAGGAACTTTGCAGGCGGCTAATTGTTAAACTGGAGGGTTCTAAGAATCCCACACCGATTGAGTTAGCGTATTTAGGCGGTTTGAAGACGATTTGGGCAAATCATGTGTTTAGTCCTATTGCTAAGTTGAGCACCTTTAAGGAAGGACGTAAAGACATTGAGCGAGCCATTCGTCAAGATCCCAAGAATCCGGAATTGCGCTTTGTTCGCTTGTCTATTCAGAAGAATGCTCCTTCATTCTTAGGCTATAAATCGAATATTGCTGAGGATCGTCGATTTATCCAAGAGAATTGGGGAGCCTTTGAGCCCGATATGCCAATAGCCGATGTTAAGGCACTAATAGATTAAGTTTGGACGTTTTAGAAAATTAATGTGTTTTACTTTTATTATCTGTCGATATGCTAAATATTTTAATTACCCTTTTGACTTTTATCTTGATGGAAGGCGCAACTTGGCTGATCCATAAGTATGTGATGCATGGCTTTTTATGGGTTTTACATCGGGACCATCATGATCACAGCTCGGACGGGGCTTTTGAACGAAATGATTATTTCTTTGTGATTTTTGCTATCCCATCCATTGCATTGATGTATTTTGGATCCTTAGAAGGATACAATTATCTGTTCTTTATAGGTTTAGGCATTATGCTATATGGGATGGCCTATTTCTTTGTACATGATATTTTTATTCATCAGCGCCTGAAGGTTCTTAGTAAAAGTGAAAATCGTTATTTTCTGGCTTTACGACGAGCGCATAAGCAACATCATAAGCATATTGGGAAAGAAGACGGCGAGTGTTTTGGGTTTCTTTATGTACCCATGAAATATTTTAAAATGTATTTTAAATCGGAGAAAGCATAATGAGCTATACCTATCTATTGATATTATTCTTTACAATTATCATCTGTTTTCTTGCTTCCTTCGATCGGCGGATCCGTTTTGATCGTCATTTCTGGTCTTTCTTGAAGGCTTCAATCATCGTCGCCATTCCATTTATAGCTTGGGATGTTTGGTTCACAGCACATGGCGTTTGGTGGTTCAATACAGATTATACCATTGGTCTGAACGTTGCTGGTCTTCCTATTGAAGAATGGCTATTTTTTATATGCATACCATTTTCCTGCATTTTTACATACTACTGTATTGAAAAGTTCTTTAATCTATCTTGGCTCCTAGGCTTTAATAATCTCATTGTCTTTGTAACCGTGATTGTTTGCGTGCTGATGGCTCTGCTTCATTACGATAAAATATATACCTTAGTAACGGCTATTGCTACGTTGGGTACATTAATTTATTTGCATTTCGTGGCTCGTGTTGACTGGATTGCGAAGGCATCTTTTGTATTCAGTATTTTGATGCTGGGTTTTTTTCCTGTTAATGGTGTTTTGACAGGTACAGGTTTAGAAAGTCCGATTGTGAACTATAATCCTGGCGATTTCCTAGGTGTCCGGATGCTCACTATTCCTATCGAGGATGCTGTTTATGGTTATACGCAATTTCTGTTAGTACTTTATTTCTTTAAGTTATTTAGCCTTAGGGCTAAAGTATCTTAAGTAGTTTCGTATTTTGAAATTAGTTTCATCGCCCAGTATTCGGAATGTTTTGTCTGCCTTTTCTAATTGGTTAGTTGCGAGATAAGAGACTCCTAGATGTATGATATAATCTTCATAAAACAGGCCTGTAAATCTTTTCTTATCGAATTCTATGTTCAAACCTTTTTCATATTCTTGAATTGCTTTTTCAAATTCATTTTGCGCATACCAATCGTCGCCGCTCAGATAGTGATTATAGACCTTTTTCGTAGGTTCGTCAAATGATTTGTACATTTTGAAAAATTGAAAAGGGGTAGAAACAAGTAATGTTTTGCCGGTATTGTTTCTATAAAACTGGTTTGCGGCGAATACTGCTTTTCTGACTTCGGCTTCCATCTTCTTGTCGTTGATGCCTTCGATGAGAATGTCGCTGATGAAATTGTCGGGACTTAATAAAAAGTCTATCGTAAATTGAAAATTTCCGGACGTCTTCTTCTTAAGTAGTGGGGAATTTGCGATGACATAGAATTGCAATTCTTTGACATCCGGATGTTGGAAGCTGACGTCGGAAAGTTTATTCATTTCATAAACCTCTGTAGACAAGTTTGGTACCCTCTTTTCTTTAAATTCAGGATATTTGTTGATGAAATCTGTGTGTTTGAGAAGGCATAGCTTTTTGTTGGATCCGGATTCAATGAGGATCAAGTAGTCATCGCTGAACCCATATTTTAAAGTTCTGGTACCTAACTGGATTTCACTACTACCAATAAACCTCGCTGGTTGCTCATAGCCTTGAATCTCGATCATATGAGGTGAAATGACATAAATAGCTTCGGTAGAGAATTGTATGTCATTGATCGGTAGTAAGGAATTATCTTCAGATAAGACAATGTCCAGGACCCATTTACCCAACAGTTTTTCGGTTTGGGCATGACTCGGGCTAATAAATTGCAGGGTCAAAAAGAGGGATAATAATAATGGCTTCATAACTAATCCGTGTTCACGGGAATTTGCCTACAAATTAAGGATATCTATTGTAATTTTCATTTTAATCTCTTTATATTCCGAATATCACTACATTTTAAAGAGTGTAGGCAAGGAACTTACTCGTGTTGATGCATGATTTAGTTTATCTCTCTTCCTTTTGCCAGGTGATTTCGCCTCGTTTAATCATCTCCGTATATTTCCTTAGATGTGCTTCAGTGACACTGCGCGTAGGGTCGTCTAGGTGGTATTCAAATTGACGCGTAAAGCGATCGTAATTGATACTCGCTATATATCTATTATTGTCGTATATATGCCATAGTCCACCTTTTTTACTTCTGATTTCGACGACATGTCTTTCCCCATCGAGGTAGAATAAGTCTTTTATAGTCCAATCAAAACGCAAGATTAAAGCATCGATAATGGCTTGTTTTATATCTTCATCGAGGTATCCATATGCACATTTCCATTCACCCTGTTCTTTGCGAAAGATATACAGGGATAAACCGTCTTTTCCTGTTAGGTTATAGTCGCGCATCCCCAAACCTCTATCGTTAACAGATAGCTGTGCATACATGACACGGTTGCGACAGTGGATTTCTAAGGGTTTCATTTTGACAAATTACTAAATTTTTTAGTAATTTATCAAAATGAATTTTACAGAAATTAGATAGCATTTTGTATATCAGGTCGATCTGTATCTTCTCCACGCGCAGCTGTCACACGGTATGTTTGATGAGCCGCTAATTCTCCTGCGTAAGGTTTCATTAGCTGTTGGATTTCGTTTTTCCCATTAGCATATAACCACGCATCTCTTTCCTGAGGCGAGATAATCAATGGCATTCGTTTTTTTTCGTTATGTATTTCTTCGAGTAAGGGGTTCGCAGGCGTTGTAATAATTGAAAAGGTGGGGTAGCGCTCTCCGGTTTCTTGGTCGGTAAAGTCGGAGAATACAATACCGAGTGTAAAAATCTCTTTATTTGGTTTGTAAATGAAATAGTTTTCTGTTTCTTTCTGGCCTCTGACTTTATGAGGCTCGTAGAATCCATTAACGTAGAGTATGCCTCTGTTTTTATTAATGTAATTTTTATAGGAAGCTTTTTCGAATATCGATTCGGATTCTGCATTGAGCGTATTGGCATATTTCGCGGCATCTGCTTCCGTTTTTACCCAGAAGGGGATTAGCTTCCATTTTGCCTCTCGAATGCTATCGTAGTCGCTATTTAATGTAACTGGCAGATTTGGTCGGGCGAATCCCGACACATGGTAAATCTCTTTTCCTCGATAACTGATTTTTTTATCAGGGAATTGCTGCGTCAATTGTTGATTACTGGGGGTGGCAGAATGGTAGCACATAGCAGAATTTTAAGTACTAGTTTTGAAGCTATAATATTTAATCTTTCTAAAATGTTTTGAATTGAATTAATTCGTCTATGACTGATTTTTTACTGAGCTAGCGCGTAATATGATAAATCCAAGTACGCCTGCTAAAAGTGATGTTATTAAGATAGCAAGCTTAGCTTCTGCAATGTGTGTTTCAGACTCGAACGATAGTAGCGCAATGAAAATAGACATGGTGAATCCAATTCCGGCCAATAGACCCACTCCGAGAATATGACGCCAGTTGGCATTTTCTGGAAGCTCACTCAATTTCAATTTACGGCATAGAAATGCGATCAGTATAATACCGATTGGCTTACCAAGGATCAGTCCTAATGCGATTCCCAATCCCAAGGAGGATGTTAAGCCTTGAATCATAGTGTTTTCCAATGTTATATTGGTATTTGCGAAAGCAAAAATTGGAATTATCAAAAGATTTACGGGTTTCACTAGGGCATGTTCCAATCGTTCAAGTGGCGATTCCACATCGGTGTCGTTTGTAGGTATAGTCATAGCAACCAGCACTCCAGCAATGGTAGCATGGATTCCGGAATGATGGATGAAATACCAAATAAAAACGCCTGGCAAGAGATACAAATAAGGGTTTTGGATGTTCATTCTATTCATAGCGAGTAAAACAATCATTCCAATCGCTGCGTAAATTAAATAGGTCGTCTCGATCCCTGAAGAGTAGAAGAAAGCAATGACAAGAATCGCGATTAAATCGTCGACAATCGCCAATGCCGCGAGGAATATTTTAAGGCTGGCAGGAATTCTATTTCCTAGCAAATTAATTACAGCGAGTGCAAAAGCAATATCTGTTGCCATTGGAATTCCCCAACCGGATGAAGTTTCCGATCCAGCGTTCAGGCTTAAATACAGAATTGCCGGAACTGCAGCTCCCCCGATTGCACATAAGATTGGCAACGATGCCTTTTTTGGAGATGAAAGCTCACCTTCGACAATCTCTCGTTTGATTTCCAATCCAACCATGAGGAAGAAAATTGCCATTAATCCATCGTTTATCCATAAAAGTATGGAGTATCGGAGATGAATTGACTCATTTTCAAATCCTAGTTGATGGTCGAGGATGTTCTGCAATGCTGGTGCTAGTGGCGAATTTGCTAGAATTAGTGAGACAATTACCGCTAAGAAAAGTAAAATACCCCCGGCATTACTCGAACGCAGGAAATCTTTGAAAACATGGAGATTGATAAGCTTTTGCATATATTATTTTTTAATTTTATCCCAAAAAGGGATGTTTGGAATCTTCATGGATTGATTGTCAAATATGGGGTTATGTCCTTGGCTTTTTTGAAAAGCAAAATCTTTTTCCATTAGTACAACCTTCTGGTATAGCAGAATGATCGCTATGATATTTAACCATGCCATTAATCCGACGCCGATATCGCCGAGTTGCCAGGCAGTTGAAGCAGTAGTTACACAGCCTTGATATACAGATAATAACATCAGTATTCTCAAGCTCCAGGTTGCCAGATTATTTTTACTCTTCCAAAATAGAAAGTTGACATTGGTTTCGGCAATGTAATAATATGCCATTATGGTGGTGAATGCGAAAAACGTTAGTGCAATAGCGACAAATGAACTACCGATCATAGGAAAATGCTGGGAAACTGCCATCTGTGTGAATGCTGGTCCCGCCTCGATGCTGGGTAAATTTTGCACGATGAAAGAACCATCCGGGTGCTCGACATTGTACTGCCCGGTAAATAGTATCATGAGGGCGGTTGCAGTGCACACGAAGAGGGTATCGACATACACGGAGAAACCTTGAACGAGCCCTTGTTTAAATGGATGGTCGACTTCTGCTGCTGCGGCGGCATGAGGCGCTGTTCCTTGGCCGGCTTCATTGCTGTAGATGCCACGCTTAACACCCCAAGATATGGCGGTACCTACGATTCCTCCAAATGTTGCGTCCAAACTGAATGCCGATCGAAATATTAATGAAAATACGGAAGGAATTTGATCATAGTTCATAGCGATGATAACAAAGGCCATGAGAATATAAGCCCCAGCCATGAACGGGACGACCAATTCGGACACTTTACTGATTCTTTTTACCCCTCCAATAATAATCAATCCTAAAAGAGTCATGAGAACAAGCGCTGTGAGTACTCCTGATGTTCCAAAAGCCGTGTTTACCGCTACAGCAATACTGTTAGATTGCACACTGGGGAGAAGGAAGCCGGTACTGACAATGGTGACGATTGCAAATATTATTGCGAACGTTTTATTATTTAACCCATACCGAATATAATATGCCGGCCCACCTCTATATTGTCCATTAATTTCTTTTTTATATAGTTGTCCCAATGTTGCTTCTACGATAGCTGAAGCACTTCCAAGAAAGGCTATTGCCCACATCCAAAATATTGCGCCAGGTCCTCCCATGCCGATCGCTGTGGCGACTCCCGCGATGTTTCCCGTTCCAACGCGGCCAGAAATGGCAAGTGAAAATGCTTGAAATGAGGAGATTCCTTTGTCAGACGCTTTGCTATTGAACAGAAGACTTATCATTTCTCTAAGATAGCGTAGTTGAGGAAGTCTAAACCTAATAGAAAAGTAGGTTCCTGTTAATAAACAGAGATATACTAGGATGTCTGACCAGACAATGTTATAAACTATATCAACGATTTTCTTCAATAATTCCATAGGCGATTGCCGCAAAATATAAAAAGAAGTGCTTTGACTTGGGAATTATTGCATAGATTTTATCTATATAGTTACATTACAGAAATAATCATGATGTTTCCTATTCCTAGACATTTCATTGCAATGGGTTTTTAGTTCGACACTTTTATTGATTAGATGTTCTTTAATTTTGCTTATTAGTTTATTTTCGGTAGTTTTGTACCACATTAATTATTAATAGGCAGAATTAATCCTTGATTCTGTCAGATTAATATTCACAGCAATCGGTTTTGATGATCCAACGATTCAACATTTCCTTTAGATTTTTTCTATTCCTATAGTTGTGGAAATATGCTGGTGAAGTTGTTGGTCATGAAAATCAAAAGCTGTTTTATTTATTTAAACTTTTCGCGTATATAAAATTAAGATTTGATGCAGGTAGAAAACTTGGAAAATGTAGAAGGAAAGATTGAGAAATTTATTGACAGTGCTATTGGATATGCTCCGATATTGATTAGTTCGATAATATCAGCCGGATTGGTTTTGTTTTTGGGGCTCTGGCTGATACGATTGGTTCGGAAGCTTGTTGATAAGATTTTTGTACGTCGCGACATTGATCCTAGCATCAGGACATTTTTAGGGAACTTGATTAACTGGGTTTTAAAGGTTATGCTATTTATCGTAGTCGTTAGCCAGTTAGGGGTTCAAACTTCTACCTTTATTGCTGTAATCGGTGCTGCTGGTTTGGCAATTGGTATGTCCTTGCAGGGCTCGCTGTCCAACTTTGCGGGGGGCGTATTGATCCTTTTGTTTAAACCTTTTAGGGTTGGCGATTATATTTCTTCCTCTACAGGTGTGGATGGTACGGTAAAAGTGATTGATATTTTTAATACAAGACTTGTGACGCCCCAAAATCAGCTTGTGGTTATCCCTAATGGCGAGCTCTCCAACAGTAATATCACAAATTACACTGAGCTTGGGACACGAAGAACTTGGTTTGATATTGGTGTTTCTTATGATGCTGACCTGCGTAAAGCGAAAAGCATACTGTTGGATTGTATACGAAGCAATGAATTTGCATTTACTGATCCCGAGCCTGCGGTAGTGGTGACAAGTTTGGGCGATAGTGCCATAAACCTATCCGTTCGCGTTACGACGAGTAACGAGAATTTTTGGACGATGCAGGAGCAGTTAATCATTAGTTGTAAAGAAGCCTTAGATAAAGCTGGGATCGAAATTCCTTTTCCACAAACGGATATCCACATTAAGAAAAGTTCATAAGATAAATCGACATCATTCGGTCTTGATTCCCTTTTCTAGATAGTTCAAAATTTCGTTTAAAGGAATACTGAAGACGCCGGCTTTGTTTTCGTCGTAAGCAGATTTCCATCGGACATAGCCAAACTCGTAGTCTGGCATGGCGCAACGATCATTTTTTAAGTGAGTGATGCTGGCGAGTACAGCTTCTTGGGAAAGCGGAAGGTGGGAAATATATTCTACAAATCCGGATGTAGTATGTGCAGTAGCAAGTTGGACTCCTGAAACATGAATATGAACGATGAAGTCATCTTCTTCGGGCTCTATTTTTACGATTATTAATGTTGAGTCTTCTTCATTTTTGCGTGTATGATAATGCCATTCCTGGCCGACCCGATATTCGATTAGATGGTTTTCCCGGTCTGCTTTATTGAATATTGAAAATAACCCCATAATTTTTGGTAATGCCGTTAATTTAGATCAGAAGTGATTTTTTATTTTGCGATGCTTCGGTTGTTAATCCATAAATTCATCGGATTCAGCAAATTTAGCGAAGTCGTTAATTCTTATTAGTTTTCCTTTCCTATTGAAAATATACCCATTTTTATCTTTTGTTGCCAGAATTTCACCGTCTGCGATGAAATCTATTCCTCGATATTCAATCGGAATAATCACTTTTCCCTCTTTATTGATGAGCCCCCAAGTACCACCCAGCCTTCCGATGAGTTCACTAAATTCAGCTCCTTGATTAACTTTGGCTAAACCTTCATAAAAGGACTCTGCATTGTCATATTTTAATGGAATTTTGACTATTCCTTTTTTATCAATAAAACCAAATTTGTTATTCTTCATCACCAAAGCGAGATCGTCTGAAAAATCTTCGGCTCTGTCATATTCAGCTTGGATGACAATCTTGCCCTGAGCATTTTCGAATGCATATTTTTCATTTGCTTCTACTACACTGAGTTCTTGAGCGATTGAATACGAGGTAAGAAGCATAAAAGAAATGGATAGGATAGTCTTGATAATAGTGTTCATAAAGTTTATAACGTTGGGTTATTTGTAGAATGATTTCTATTTAGATGATCGTTTCAACAATGCATCGAGCCAAATGTAAATGTATCGTGCAACCCAAAAAATAGCTAGTTCTAGGTATTTGATGAATATTAACGGCCCGATCGCAGGAAGGATTATAAAAAAGAGCCGTTATTGCAACGGCTCTTCGATGTTAATTGTTAAAGGAAGACAAAATTATATAGGATGCTTATTATTTACTTTTCACACATCGTATTGGGAATCGACTGTCTCGACGTGGTCTGACATCGTCGTTTTCTAATTCTGTATGTACGTATCTTTGTGATAGGAAATTGAAGCGTTTGTCGCTATTTTCATTTAGTGTTAAGAAGGTTGGCGGCGCATATAGATAGCTTCTCAACTCCATAGGGACACCATAGAGTCCACCTGTCGGGTTTGGTTCTTGTGCGTCGGAAGCATGGTAGATAACATCAAAATTTCGGAATGTAGAGATATCCGGTTCCGATTGCGGGATGTTGTTAGTTACAGCACCACGTAATCCACCACCGGCAAAGAATTTGAGCTTTGCTGGCTGTCCGGAATAAGTGTCTGTTCCTGTGAAATAAATATATCCTGCTGCGTCTTTTGTGTTGGTCAATGACGAACCTGTTCCATTAGGTTGTGTACCATTTAAAATGGAATTCTCGACACCACTTTCGCTGACTACTATTGGATTACCCAAGCTTTCAAAGTCAGCCAATGTTGGCATTCTCCATAAACCGCCTTCTATTAATCGGCAAGGATCATTGAGTGGAAGTTGAATTGCCGGCGTTTCTGCTTGAAATGTAGTATTCATTGCCGGTAGTAAAACTGATTCAGGGGATGCGTAATTCCAGTAATCTGTTAACTTGTAATCATATCCTGTTTCTTCAGGATTGTTTCTGTTGGAGTAGATCCCGTTGTTATACGTTAAGTTTCCTTTTGCCCAAATCAAGTCACCGACAATGATTCCTGAGGTTACAAAAGTTATGGTCAAGTTGTATTGATAGCCAGGCTTCAAGATGAAATTATCTACTGTTATGTCTGTTTTACGCGTTCCTCCCGCGTTCAAGGAACTAATCACTAAGGCATAGGGTGTTGAGCTGCCGTTGTAATAAATTAAGGGAGCACTGCTGAGTTTACTTTGACCTAAATTAGAGAATATAAAGTTTCTTGATTGCGCGGTACTCGTAGGTGTAAAACTACCATCATCGAGCTTAATGTTCAATAATTGACTATAATGGCCACCGATTTTTGCGCCAATTTCCGTGATAGGTCCGATTGTAGAGGCATCAACGGTTGTCGTAATTTGGCTCAATTTATTTTTCAGTATTAAATTGATATTGTTTTGTCCTGTTGTAGTCGTTACGGTTTGTTTTACATGGAGCCACGCGTCATTGTTGGTGTTTGTTAACGTGAGACTAGAGAGTATAACAGTGCTAGCGGAGAGTGCTGTGCTCGGCGCTGCCCCTGGGTCCCTTTCATTTCCGAGGGAATAAGCAATAAAGGTGTACTGTGTATTTCCATCGAGGATGAAGTTACCTGCGGAAGCTTCGGACCCTGCAGTAAATAGTTTTTGATCTTTATATGATCCGTTTGAATTATATACTACGACGCGATAAACCATTCCTGTAGGAACTGGGACGATCGTTGTTGCGCGGTTTTTTTTTACGGTCGTTAGCTCTGCCCGAAGAAGCTTGCCGTCGGCCAATGGTATCTCGATAACTTGGTTGTCAGGGCTGTTTACTTGTGAAGGCAATGCTCTACTCTTGTTGTCTTCCTCTTCGTATTTCATGCCGATGTTAACACTTACTTCGGCGTCTCCTGGCGATCCGTTGAAATCGTTTTTTGTGCACGAAAATAAGATTGATGTGATCAGTAGGTAACAGCTAATTTGTATTAAACTGTAAACTCTGGTTGCTGTTATTTGATTCATATAATGCTGTGTGTAATTTGTATTCATGTTTTCTTTTGAAGAGAAGCTAATGCTTCATATAGCGCATGGCTTTTCCTGCTCGTAAAGTTGTGTTTGTTTTAGTTAATAACAAATGACAACAATCATTTTATTTAATTATTAAAACTATAATAAACTATATAGAGATAATATAATGTTTAAATTAAGTTATTGGTTTAGTTTGGCGGTTCGCTGTGCCATTTATGTTCATTTTTTGCTGTAATGTCTCACTTTGTTCCATTTCAAAAAAGTTGTTTTTGAGCTTGTTATGTTTGCTCTCGATATCAGTAACAAGAGTTGGTCAGCATGCGGACCATTTGGTTTAATTAAAAAAAATAGAAAACATGGCAAGAATTTTTAGTGGAATTTTAGGCGACTTTCAAGGAAAAGTCGGAAATGTGATTGGTAGTAGATGGAGAGGAATCTCATACATTCTTTCATTACCAAGTCCCTCGGGGAAAGAACCTAGCGAAAAGCAATTGGCAGTACGTTTGAAATTCGGTTTAGCATCAGCGTTTGTTCACCCGATTCGTTCAATTGTTAACCTTGGGTTTATGGATACTAAGATTACCGACTCAACGGCTGCAGCAAATCTGATAGGATCGATTATAAATACTGCAATTATTGGTACTTATCCGGAATTGAAAATCGATTATAGCAAAGTTATCCTCAGTAAAGGAGGCGTTCCTTCCTTGAAGGGTCTGGGGGTGACCGCAAATAGTCCGTCTGAGTTCATTTTAAGTTGGGCATTCACAGCAGGTCGGTTCAGTGGAAAAGGTTCGGATAAGGTATTAGCTGTCGTATATGACGATTTGAAGAAAGAGTATCTGGTAGTGGAGGATGCAACGCGAGTTTCGAAACAGACTAAGATTAGCATCACGGAACATATGACAAGTGATAGCTTACATGTTTGGGTGTTTTGTATTGAAGAAAGCACGAACGAGGTATCCGACAGCCAATATATGTTGTTAAAGCGTTCTTAGGTTTTACTGAAGCAAAAGCGTAACAAACGATAATAGACATTAAATTAATTAATCGAGTGGCGAAGCTACTCTTACAAAAGCATGTTATGAGACAAACATTAGAGCATATTTGATTCGTTGTAAAGATGATATTGAAATCTTCAGCGAAATTCCCGGACCGATTGATTCGGATCGGCAAGTACGTCGATTTCAGTATGGCGGTTCTTCTTCAACTGTTAGAATTAATTGAAAAAGATAAGCGGGATAAGGGGCCAAAAAACAGGGGTTTTGGACTGGTATAAATCGGTCTCCTTAGGGACCCTTGGAGGCACAGCCTGTTCGTTTTGGTTTAGTTTAACCTTAAACGATTTATTCAGCAGCGTTGTTCTGACCGTCATTGGTTCTTTAATAAGCTTTCTATTAAGCCTTTTAATAAGCAGACTAATGAAAAAGTAAGAAAAAAGGCACCTACGGGTGCCTTTTAATATGTATGTCAATTTTAATTGAGCTTGACCTTACTTTTTGATTTTTGCGTTGTTTTGATCGAAGTTATTTTTCCTTGGACTTCTGCAATGTCCGATTGCGAAAGCGGATCTCCAGCGATATCACGAAGATTGTACATACGAATATCGGCAGGTGCTAATGCGGCAGCGAGGGTTAGATCTCCCCAATTGATGATACTTGGAATGTGAATAGCTTGGCTGTAAAAACTATCTAATCTGGCTTTCCGAACAAGATAACTGATTGGCGAATCGTAAGTTTCAACTTCGTCAATTTGATTGTTTAGGGCCGCCGCTAGAATAGAGGCGACACCCAATTCCTTGTTGCCATGAATATGGATTTCTTGCGCATTGAATTTTTGCTTTACAAAGTTTGCCAGGTGCGCTATTTGCTCAGTCCAAATACCCATCATATTCCGTCCCAACCAGTGTTGCGAGCGGGAGAGGGTATGATGCTTTGGTAATCCATTGTCGAATTTTTGACCAACGGAGGTACTATTAATTCCTAGTCCGGTAAGATCTGCTAGAACGACAGCAAAGCCTTGGTCACGGTATTTTCGCACGCTGTCATTTAGTTGGCCTTTTGGTATCTCTGCTGCGAATATGAGCTTAAATTTCTTTGCTTTTGAAGGGTTGCTGATTAATGCAAGTAGTTCATTTCCATTTGGAAATTTGATATCATATCGATCCCATGTATCGTTGATGCTAGCCTTTGTGCTCTCATATCGAGTTGGACTTGTGAGATCAATTTGAAGTTGCTTTTGAAGTTGTAAAAGATGCTGTTCTCGATTTATTTTTTTAGGATCGAAGTTGTTCAGTATATCTTTTGCTGTTTGTTGGCAATAGTCTTGCGTACTTAGTACTTCTGGCAAACGCTTTCCTTGGTCGAATACCTGGAGGGTTTCTTGGCTAAGTGTTGAGAGCGAAGCGTGGTTTGTGTTTTTTGTTGCCGTTTTATCGAGTAGATTTTCGTTGAACCATGAAATCATCGCGCGACGCTGCTCTGCCCAATATCCGTGTGTGGTGTTGAACAGTTGATAAGAGAAATTTGTTTCTGCGTTGTGTAGCTTGTAAATCTGATTTGCTGTTCGATATGATCTAAACATTTCGCTTGGGAAGAAGGCTTTATTGCTATCATGAAGGGCATTGAATAAGCTAAGCTTTCGAGGAGCTATCAATCCGAGAATCTCAGATTCCTCAAGGAATGTGAGTCCATCGGGAAGCAATTCGCAAATACAATTGGCATTCATCACATAGGATTCAAAGGTGCCTACGGAAACGACAGGTACGGCGGCTTTAATCCGTTCGTCGACTGCTGTAATCCACATGGTTTGGTTGCCACCGCCACTTGCACCGGTCGCTCCGATCAAGTTTTTATCTACATAGGATAGGGACTCGAGCAGGTCAATGGCACGCAGGTTATCAGTTATTTGCATGCCCATTAGGGTTTCACCTAAATCAATTAAATGGCCTCCCATGTGAGAACCATGATATTCAAAATTAAGATGTTCCGTGGATCGTTCGCCGGCGCCCCATGGATCGACGAGCAATGCAACATAGCCATTCTTGGCGAGATCTTGACCTACAAGTTGGTAGTTGTCATAGAACTTTCCATTTCTGGAATGGCCCATCATGACAAGCACCGCAGGGAATGGTCCGTTGCCATCTGGTATATAAAGATTGGCAGTAGTAAGCGAATTAGGACGAGTTTGGAAGGTGATATTCTTGAGCTCAAACCCTTCGAGTTTGGTGGTTTTGTGTTCGGTATATTTTAGTGGTAGATCGTGAAATCGTTTATAGTTGGTCTTTTCTTGAATAAACTGATTGATGGCATTTTTACGAGTTTGCCACTGTTGTATGTTTTGCGGCGCTATGAACTTTTTAAATTGCTTGGCAGCTTCGAGTTTTAGGCCGTTGGCCAAGACGTCTACATCAGAATCATTGACGATTGTCGGGATGCTGTCGTTGTTCTTTGACATGTTGATTGGGTTGGAGGGTGGGTGGATGGAACTAGTGAAAATTAATGCTGAAGTTCCAAACATAAACAATGAAGGTATTCTTGTGAATATTCTCATAATCTATCGGTTATTAGGTGAGTAAATAGGTGATTTACAATACAAGGTTATCGTTTTTTTTGTCGCTTTTAAAATAAATCGTCGATAACGCTATCGGTAATAAATTCAAGATGTCTAGTCAAGTTCTCGACATTAAATATTTAATATTGTAGAAGGTAGATGCTTCTACACAGGTGTTTACACTAAATCGCCAAATAAACATAAATTATGAGAAAAATCAACTTAGTACTTATTGTACCACTTTTGACATTCTCATTTAAATCAAATGCAGTACATGATTTTCCTGCTGGATCCAATGTTTCAAAATTGAGACATTGGATCCAGCAGAATGTTCAAGGGACTGTTACTGCATTAGATACAAATGAGCCATTAGTTGGTGTTACAGTTTCTTTGAAAGGTAAGCAAGGAAGTGCAGTAACAAATTCCGAAGGGAAATTCACAATTTCTGCAGAGCGTGGAGATGTTCTTATTTTTTCTATGTTAAATTTTGTCAAACAGGAAATCGTCATCGATGACCAGATCCAACGCCTTAGTATTAAGCTAGAACGTTCAAGTGAAGGTCTTGATGAGGTTGTGGTTGTGGGATATGGCGTGCAGAAGAAGGCTACACTTACCGGTTCAGTGGCATCGGTCCAAGGGGATGTGTTGAAACGAAGTCCGGCGGTAAGTGTTACAAATTCTCTTGCCGGTTTAATGCCAGGTTTAGTTGCGACGAATCGTTCTGGAGAACCTGGAAGCGATGTTTCATCTTTACTCATCCGAGGTGTAAATACCACTGGAAGTACTAGTCCGTTAGTGGTTGTTGATGGGATTCAGAATCCTCCAGGTTGGCAGAGAATTAATCAAAATGACATTGAATCAGTCAATATATTAAAGGATGCATCGGCTGCTATTTATGGTGCTCAAGCGGCCAATGGAGTCATTCTAATCACAACAAAGCGTGGCAAGTCCGGAAAGCCGATAATTAACTACTCAATGAATATGGGCTTAAATCAACCTACTAGGACTCCGAAATTGGCAAATTCAGCTCTTTTTGCAGAGTATGTTAATGATTTACTAGTTCAAGGAGGTCAGAGTCCGCGATATACTGAGGAAGAAATAGCAAAGTTTAAAAGTGGGTCTGATCCGAACTATCCAAACATCGATTGGTTTCAAGAAGTTCTCAAAAACATTTCAACTCAGCAGATTCACAACTTGAATTTGCGCGGAGGTAGTGAGAAAGTTAGATATTCGATTTCTGGCTCTTATACTAATCAGAACAGTATTTTCAAAAAAGGAATACACGACTATGATGGATTTACCGTTCGGTCAAACATTGACGCGGATGTAACTAATAATTTTACTGTCTCTGTAGATTTAAATTCAGTTTATAATAACAGGATTCGTCCAGGGACTCAAGATGCGTGGTATTGGTTGAACGCTTTGCCTTTCGTCCCTGTTTACTATGAGAATGGCTTGCCTTCCGCTGGGATCGAAAATGGATACAATCCCGCCGTAATGGTAACTGATGCTGCCGGAAAGAATACTCTAAATGATAAAAACTACAATATTAAAGGAGGATTCAACTGGAAAATTCTAAAAGTTGAAGGTTTGGAGCTAAATGGCTATTTGGTTTACACCGATGGTTATGCATATGACAAGCGCTGGAGAACTCCATGGACGGTATACAATTACGATCGATCTACTGATGAATATATTCCCATGACAGGCGGCGCTATTGTTTCTCCTGATTTGGCAATTCGTACGGACAAAACTGACGGGATTTTTTACAATCTCAAATTAAGTTATACTAGAACGTTTAAAGATCATTTTATAAGCGCCTTTATCGCAGGAGAGCAGTCAAGTTCTAAATCAAATTATCAACGCACGTTTAGAAGAAATTTCTTGTCGACTTCCATTGATGAAATGTTCGCTGGTGATCCAGCAACTCAAGAGTCGGATGGAATGTCTTACGATTTTGGTCGGCAAAGTTTATTTGGACGGGTGAGTTACAATTACAAGGAAAAATATTTAATTGATTTTAATGCCCGATATGACGGCTCGTTTGCTTTTGCGCCGAAAAAACGTTTTGGTTTCTTTCCAGGGCTTTCTGTGGCATGGATTGCTTCTAAAGACCTATTTCCAGAATCCGAAATAATCAATGAATTGAAAGTTAGAGGTTCAGTGGGGCAACTTGGTAATGATGCAATAAATCCATATCAGTATTTGGCTTCATACAATTTAGGATTGCAATATGGATATCATTTTGGACAAACTCCCAAGTCAAGTTTAGGAGCAGTGCCAAATGTTACACCAAATCCTGATATTACTTGGGAAGTCGCTACAATTTCAAATATCGGCTTAGATGCGTCTTTCATGAATCGGGCTTTTGAGTTGACTTTCGATGTTTTCAAGCAAAAGAGGTCTAATATTCTTGCACTACGTGTTTTAGAAATCCCCGCATATACATCTTTATCGTTGCCAACGGAAAATATTGGCGAGGTGGAGAATACTGGGATTGAAACTAGTTTAAAATATAACCGTTTTGCATCCGATGACTTTAAGTTTTCAGTAGGCGGGAATTTTGGATTTTCGAAAAATAAGGTGCTAAGCCTTAGTGAAGCGGATAATGTTCCTGCTTACCAAAAAGCGGAGGGAAAATTAGTTGGTGCAGACCTGTTTTATCAAGCAACTGGTATTTTCAGAACAGAGGAAGAGCTCGCAAATTCGCCAATTTTTCCTGGCTCAAAAGTTGGGGACCTACGGTATAAAGACGTCAATGAGAATGGGATAATTGATGCAGGAGACCGTGTTAGGATGGACCGATCTAACATACCTCAAATAACATTCGGATTAAACGCTAATCTCCAATACAAGAATTTTTCGATGTTCATAAATTTCGCAGGACAGGCAAAAGCTTGGCAATACTTTCATCAAAATGCCAGGATTGCAGTTAATGGATTAGAAGACCTCATTGCGAATCGTTGGCAGCCAGGTAGCTTAGATTCTAAATATCCGAGGATCCCGACATTAAGTGAGCCGGGAGAACCAAGTGGATTGAAGAGTACCTTCTGGTTGCAAAATGCATCATTTGTTAGGCTTAAGACTTTAGAATTGGGATATGATCTGGATCCCATCCTAGTTTCGAAACTAAAAATGAGTAGTGCTCGAATCTTTGTAAATGGAAATAATCTATTTACAATTTCAGAGATAAAGTGGTATGATCCAGAAGGTTCTTCTGATAGAGGCACATTCTATCCACAGAGTAAAGTGTTTAATTTAGGTTTAAGTGTCGGATTTTAAGAGATAGAGTTATGAAAATTGAAATATTAAAGAATACTTGGAAGTATTTATTCATGTTTTTTACATGTTTGTCAACAATATCCTGTGATTTTGATGTACTTGACACGGTACCTAGCGATCGTTATAGCGAAGACGCTATTTGGGATGATCCTGCTCTAATTGAAACATATGTATCTAGTACATATCGCTCGCTACCTAATGGATTTAGGTATAGTTTTTACAATTTATCCGTTATGGTCGACGAATTGAATGCCAGAAACAATTCTTGGCTTTATGCTTATTGGGGCGGAAATTTGACAGCGGATAATTTGGGAATTGCAAATTATTGGAGTAGTGTGCCGACAGGTACAAATACAAATCAAAACTATTGGACGACTATCAACCGTACAAATATCTTCTTTCAAAATATTGAGAGAGAACGAAGTAAAGAGATGGTTCAGGAAACTAAGGATCGAATGCTAGGTGAAATGAAAGTAATGCGTGCGAAGTGTTATTTTGAGCTGATTAGTCTATTCGGTGGAGTTCCACTAATTACTAAACCATTTAAATTGAACGATGACTTCAAATTAAAGCGTAATACGTATGACGAAATAATGTCCTTTCTTTTAAAGGAAATTGAGGAGGCTATCGAGCTATTGCCATTGGATTATGACGCCGCTAATAAGGGGCGAATTACGAAAGGTGCTGCCATGGCTTTAAAATCCCGCGCATTACTTTATCGCGCGAGCCCCTTGAATAACACGAAAAACGATCGATCAATGTGGGAAGCTGCAGCAAATGCAGCAAAAGATGTTATTGATTTGAAGAAATACAGTTTATTTAGAGACTATAGAACTTACTTTCTAGAAGAGAATATATATAATTCCGAAGCTATTTGGCAACGTCCATTTAATCAGTTGATTAGCCCAGAGGCAGTTTATTTGGAATTAGCATCTTATCCAAATGGGTATAACGGCTTTGGTCAAATTCATCCTTTACAGAATTTAGTTGATGATTTCGAGACAATTCGTGGATTGCTACCAGAGAATGACCCTCTATTTAATGATCAAGATCCATACAAAGATCGCGACCCTCGGTTTTATGCTACCATTTTGCACGATGGGATGATGTGGAAAGGTCGTGAAGTAGAAACTTTTTTACCAGGTGGTAAAGATTCAAATGAGGGATCAGTGTCCCCTTGGAATGCATCGGAAACAGGTTATTATCCAAGGAAGTTTGTAAACGAGCGTATCAATAATCCGAGCTCTACAAATATGTCTCAAACTCCTTGGACCTTTTTTCGGTATGCTGAGATACTACTGAATTATGCTGAAGCAAATTATTTTTTGGGAAATGAAGCCGTAGCTCGTGAATATTTGAACTTTGTAAGAGCTCGCGAAAGCGTTAATATGCCAGCAATACCGTCTAACGTCACTGGAAAAGCACTGTTTGATCGCATTGTAAATGAAAGACGAGTTGAATTGGTCTTTGAAATGCACAGATGGTATGATGTCAGACGTTGGAAGATCGCTCCAGAAGTTTTAAATACAGATTTTTTGAGAATGGATATCCGCAGGGACCCTACTACGGGTAAGAAGACTTACAAGAAAGTGGTATGGAAAAAAGCTGTATTTACAGACAAAGATTATTTACTTCCTGTGCCACAAGATGAATTGGATAAAAATGAATTATTGACGCAAAATCCTGGGTATAATTAGGCAAAGATAATTAAATGAAAGGCGGCAATAAGGGCGCCTTTCATTTATTTATGTTTATTATCGATTTTTCTAACAAACTTGTCAAATTCCTTTTCAATTCCACCGGTTCAAGAATCTTTACGAAATCAGCAAACATCATTAGCCATCGCGGAAATTCATTTTCGATATCTCTACTTTCAAAAGTCATTTCTATAAAGTCACCAATGTTTTTTTCAGCAACAAATCCGTAATGTTTTCTTTCCCACTTCAAATAGTTAGCGAGTCTATTCGCTACAAGAAGTTTAATCCGAGTTTTAGGGTGATTTGTTTGACGATGTTTTTCAATATATTCTGCAATGGAAATATGTTTCTTGCTGAAAATTTGATCTGTTAAAGTAGCTTCTTGAATCCGATCACTTCTAAATTGACGGAAGTCATCTCGATAGAGGCAGTAAGCAACAATATACCAAAATCCACCATCGTGATAAATTCCAATCGGTTCTATTGTCCTCAGTCGGCCTTCCTCATCTTGTATTCCCTGATATCTAACGACCAGTTGTTTTTGAAGTGAAATACTTTCTAATGTGCTACTTAGGGCATGCGGTACCTGTTCAAGAAAGGGAGGCATCGACTGCTCTCGCATAATAATCTGACTCTCCACAGTGGAAAGCAAATCCTTGTCGTGGTTTTTGAGGATAGATTTGATTTTAAGCATTGCAGAGCCATATTGCTTAGCACTTTCTTTATCTAGGAACTTTTGGGTAAGTTTTTCTGTTGCAACGAAAGATAAGGCTTCTTCTTTGCTAAAACTAACAGGTGGCAGTTTGTATCCTTCCATAATGGAATAGCCAGTACCTGCTTCTCCGATTATCGGAACACCAGCCTGCTCTAAGCTTTTTATATCTCGATAGATTGTTCTTAAGCTCACTTCGAAACGATCCGAAAGTTCTTGCGCGCGGATGACTCTCTTTGATTGTAGCTGAATGAGTATATTTACAATTCGATCGAAACGCTTTTTAATATCTACCGCCATAAGGTTGTATTGAACTTTTAAACGATATCCGACAACCTAAAAGTATCTTTAAGACGTATTCCTTTCTCTGTATGTTGCAAAGTGCAGCACTCGTGCTGTGCATCATGCTCGAGAATAAGAATATATTCATTATCCACGATTTCTTGCCAATACGATTTTCTTTCATCCATAGTTACCAATGGTCTTACATCGTAACTCATCACGTATGCCAAGGGAATATGGCCAACGGAGGGAAGAAGATCTGCCATATAAAGCAGCGTTTTTCCTTTGTACTCTAATTGTGGAAGCATCATGGCCTCGGTATGTCCGTAGGCATAACGCATTGTTATAGAATTGTCGTATTGTGGTTGTTCTTCAGATAAAAAGTTAAGTTGACCCGATTCTTGAATTGGCAGTATATTTTCTTTTAAAAAGGAAGCTTTTTCCCGTGGATTTGGGTCAATAGTTGCCCAATTCCAATGTTTCTCATTTGACCAAAAGCGAGCATTCTTGAATGCCGGAACCAATTTTTCGCCTTCGCGCACGATCGCACCACCACAATGGTCAAAGTGTAAATGAGTTAATATCACATCTGTGATATCTTCTCGATGAAAGCCATATTTTGCTAAAGATTTGTCTAGCGTATCATCTCCGTGAAGGAAATAATGTCCGAAGAATTTTGCATCTTGTTTATCACCTAGCGCAGTATCCACCAGGGTGAGACGCTTGCCATCCTCAATTAACAGAAGACGTGTTGCCCAAGTACATAGATTATTACTATCGGCCGGATTTGTTTTTTGCCAAATTGACTTTGGTACAACGCCAAACATTGCTCCACCATCAAGTTTAAAAAATCCCGTATCAATTGTATATAATTTCATACTGCTTTGCTTTTATGGTATAAATTTGCTGTTTTCATTTCTGTAAAGCAAACTACAGGTGAATGTTTTTTGAATCCCATTCAGATTTCTGAAGTTTTCTAATGAGGCGCTGTGTATTGGTTGTTTAAAATGTTATTAGTTCTTATAAAAAAACTTTCTTTTTTTTTAAAAACAAATAAAGGGATAACAGTTCTTGATGCTCTTTAATAACAGAGACTTTTAGAAAAAAGGAGGCTGTCCATTATGGACAGCCTCCTTTTTTTGTTTTAATATTTCATTAGTGAATGAACAATAGCTCTCTTAATTTTGGTAGAGGCCATTTCGCATCATCAACTAGCTTTTCTAACTTATTCACATGATAGCGGATTTCATCAAAGAATGGTTTAACCACCTCATCGTAGGCGATTGCTTTCTCGCGAACGTCATCAATTGTGTTTGCTTTTTTACGAGCTTGGCGCATTTCTTCAGCCTTCTCTAGAATTGTATTCACATGTTTCGAAATACGTTCTAGATAATTTAATTGAGAGCTATAAGACTCTTTCGGTAAGCCAAGATCCTTTAATCCTTTAACGTTCTGTATCAATTCGTTTTGATAGGTTAAACATGCCGGAGCAATTTGACTTGTTACCACTTCGCCAATTACGCGCGCTTCGATTTGAAGCTTTTTGAAGAAGTTTTCCAATAATATCTCGTGTCTAGCTTCAGATTCACGTTTAGTGTAAATTCCTAATGCTTCGAATAATTCCAATGATTCTGGAGTAACATAAACGTCTAAAGATTTAGGTGTAGACTTGATATTTGATAAACCGCGAGCTGCAGCTTCAATTTCCCATTCCTCGCTATATCCATTACCTTCAAAACGTATAGCTTTGGAATCTTTAATGTATTTACGAACGACGTTTAAGATTGCAAGGTCTTTCTTAGTTCCTTTTTTGATCTGTTTGTCTACCTCAGTCTTGAACTCGATCAATTGCGTCGCAACGATAGCATTCAATACCGTCATTGGTAATGCCGAGTTGGCAGACGAACCCACAGCGCGGAACTCAAACTTATTTCCTGTAAAGGCAAATGGTGAAGTACGGTTTCTGTCGGTGTTATCTAATTTCAAATCTGGAATCTTAGGGATTCCGTGCCATAAATTTGCTTCAGATTTAACTTTCTTCGCAACGCGAGCCGATTCAACCTCCTCTAATATCTCATCTAACTGAGAGCCCAAGAAGATGGAAATAATCGCAGGAGGAGCTTCATTAGCACCTAAGCGGTGGTCGTTTGAGTGGCTAGCGATGGAAGCACGTAATAAATCTGCATGTTCGAAAACTGCTTTAATTGTATTCACGAAGAATGTCAAGAACATTAAGTTATTCTTTGGAGTTTTGCCTGGTGAAAGCAAATTGACGCCAGTATTCGTGATTAATGACCAGTTATTGTGTTTTCCAGACCCGTTGACACCGCTATAAGGTTTCTCATGCAATAATACCTTGAAGTTATGACGTAATGCAACTTGTTCCATCACGTTCATCAACAATTGGTTATGATCTATCGCCAAGTTAATCTCTTCGAACATCGGAGCACACTCAAATTGCGAAGGAGCAACTTCATTGTGACGAGTTTTTAAAGGGATACCCAATTTTAATGCTTCATTCTCAAGATCAACCATATAAGCAAGTACACGTTCCGGAATTGCGCCGAAATAGTGATCTTCCAATTGTTGTCCTTTTGCGGACATATGGCCAAACAATGTGCGTCCAGTAAGTTGAAGATCCGGACGAGCGTTATATAGTGCTAAATCAACTAAAAAATACTCTTGCTCGATACCCAATGATGCATTCACCTTCGTTACTGATTTATCAAAATACTGAGCTACTTCAGTCGCCGCTTTATCAATCGACGCAATTGCTTTCAATAAAGGGGCTTTATAGTCTAAAGATTCGCCAGTATAAGAAACAAATACAGTAGGGATACATAAAGTCTTGCCCGCCGATGTTTCAAAGATAAAAGCAGGAGAGGATGGATCCCATGCCGTATAACCTCTTGCTTCAAAAGTATTACGAATTCCACCATTTGGAAAAGAAGATGCATCTGGTTCTTGTTGTACAAGTGCATCTGCGGTAAACTTTTCGATAGCACTTCCATCTGAATCCGGTTCAAAGAATGAATCATGTTTCTCTGCAGTAGATCCTGTAAGCGGTTGGAACCAGTGTGTGTAATGTGTTGTGCCATTTTCTATCGCCCAAGCTTTCATTGCTTGTGCAATATACTCAGCCATATCACGTGTAATCTGTTTCCCTTCGTCAATAAATGAAGTAAGTTCCTTGTAAACAGTCTTAGGTAAGTATTCTCTCATCTTGAGGATGGTGAATACGTTTTTTCCATAGATGTTTACTGCTCTTTCTGCTGTGACGTTTGTTTTTGCAGCGAAAATGTGTTTCGTTGCTTCTTCAACTGCTTTGAATCTGCTGTTTGACATGTTTGTAGAATTATATATTCTTTGTTTATGTTGATTGTTCGTGTTTTTCTAAAAACTTTTTCAAAAATATATCAAAATCGGATAAATCCGATATTTTTTTGAAAATAAATAATAAAAATGACAAATATGGGTGTCTAAAAATCGAAAAAGGGTGGAAAAATTACTTTTCCACCCTTGTTTTTATGGTGTTTTCCGATTATTAGTCAACTTCTAGTCCCCAGTCGATTCCTTTTTCTGTTGCTTTGACACCTTTTTTAATCCAATTAGCTGCCGGTGCTCCTTTTAAAAAGTGATCGAAGAACTGTGCTTCGCGAATTTGTATGTCTTTTCTATTCTGACGTTGCATTAAATTATGTCCGTCTCCGTTATAATTTAATAACCATACCGGCTTATTCAAACGTCTAAGTGCTGTGAAGAACTCAATACCCTGATACCATGGCACTGCACCGTCATTATCATTATGCATAATCGCGACCGGTGTATTTACACGGTCCATAAAGAATAGCGGAGAGTTCTCTATATATAAGTCACGTGCTTCCCACAGTGGCTTTCCGATACGGCTCTGCGTATTCTCATATTGGAATTGACGAGAGATACCTGTTCCCCAACGAATTCCGCCATAGGCTGATGTCATATTGACCACAGGTGCACCCGACCATGCCGCCGCATACATGTCTGTGCGTGTAATTAAATGCGCTACTTGATAACCGCCCCAGCTTTGTCCCTGAATTCCCATCTTCGTAGAATCCACCCAGCTATTATTGCGTGCTAGGTAATGCATACCCGAATTGATATACTCTTCAGCCGATCTTCCTGGATAGCCTGTTTCATAGCGGATATCCGGCGTAAATACTAAATATCCATTACTTACAAAGTAGGGAATGTTCAAACGTGATGGTGTAGGAGCAGGTGCTTGATAAGTATAAAGACCATCTGTCAACTTCTCATAGAAGTAAGCTATGATTGGATATTTTTTGTTTGGATCGAAATCTTCAGGTTTATATAAGATACCTTCCGCCTGATGCCCGTTCGGCGTAGTCCAAGAAACGATCTCTGCAGTCATCCAGTTATAGTCTGCCTGTTGAGGGTTGATATTTGTTAATCGTTCTTCTTGTTCAAATGACGTCAATAAATACACGTCTGGACTCGCTTTAGAATCTTCTTTCGTATAGATCAGGTGGTTTATCTTTTGATCCGCCGCCAGCATCTTGTAAGAGTAAGGACCTGTCCAGCGCGCCTCAATATTCTTTTTTCCTAATTGGTATAAGCCGGCATACTTGTTTTTAGTATTGAATCCTGATAAATAAATCGGTTGAGCCTCATCAATATAGGAAGTTCTAATTCTAGGGTCTTCGACCGGAGTTAGTCGCTGAATCCTAAAAGTAATTTTTTGCTCTCTACCTTGACCATGCGTAAATTGACGCTTCGCTTTGCCGTCTAAACTGAATTTCCAAACATCGTAACGATCATTGATGAAAACATGCTTCGCATCGTTGCTCCAGCCCACGAGACCATAAGCTCCTGGTAAAGCCGGTACGTCATTTTCTTCATCAACAAAACTCACAGAAAGTCCTTCGTTAAGCTGTTTTACAGTTTCTGTTGCGATATGGAAACTATACCAATTGGCATCTTCTTTATTAAAATATACAACATAGTCACCTTTAGGTGCTAGATATGCGGAACCGGAGAGGTTCTTAGCAACTAATTTATTCTTACCGTCGACTAACGAAATGACGTAAACATCCGATCTGGTCTCACCATCCCATTGCGAAGAGATACGATAGCCTAGGTCGCTGCTCGCAAGAGCCCATTCGTTATCTGCATCGTCTGTAAAGCTTATTCTATTATAGGTGTCGTCTGAAATAGGCGTAACTTGACGTCCTTGTTTCGGCAGAATCATTGCCGTGAAGCTACGCATCTGGTCACGGCGGCTATTTAGCAATTGTGTAGGTTGTAAATAATCGTCCTGCCAATGCCAGATATCCACCTTAGCATTTTCAAATTCCACCAAAGTCGTGTCTTTTACGCGCGGAATGGGGGCAAGGCCAAAGAACAAGCGATTGCCAGATTTACTGAAGTTTATAGAAGCATCGCCTGAGATATACCATTTGTCAGGAACCCCGGCGGACTTTTGATCTGCTAATACATTTGCAGTATCTTGGTTTGCCGTGTAATAATAAAGCTTGAAATCTTTCAATAAGGCTTTTTCTGGAGATTTATCTGCAAGAAATGTTAATTGCTTACCTGCATCGTCAAAAGTGAACTGCTTATAAGTCCCTTTTCCATTACTGATCTTTTTCAACTTCTTAGAAGCGATCTCATAAAGATATAGGCCGGCCTCATTCAACGTATCTTTATCTGCACCTTTCTTCGTAAAGATGAAATATTGTTCATCGTTACTGATTTGGAAGTTTTCTACTTTAATAAAGTTAGTGGTGTCACCCGATTGTAAATGCAATAGATGCACAACAGGAGTGGGCTTTTCTTTTTTAGCGCTGGACGTCTTATTCGCTGTACTGTCCTTTTCTACCTGTTTGGAGGGAATAATTGTTTCGCTAGCGATGGCTATATATTTACTTCCTTTTCGAGGTAAATGATAGCTTTTAAAATTTGGATATCGACTGGTCGTATTCTTAGCTAGATTGTACACGAGTAAAGTATCCTTGGGCATGTCGTCCGGTTTCTTTTTTTTGATCCGAGCCGCTCTCGTTTCTTTAAAAAATGGTTTTACCGTACTGATCAGGAATTGTTCGTCCTCAGTCAATCGCACATCGGTCCCGCGTGGGATACTTAAAAGAAGCTGATTCTTGCTGTTTTTAACCTCCGTTAGGTTATCACCCGCTTGCGGACTGATTGTATAATGGATGATATTACCCGATTTACTAATTTCTGCCCGGCTAATGGATTTCCAGTTGTCATATACCGAGTGATCTAGTGGTTTCTTCTGCGCATAAATACCTGAAACCAGTGAGAAACTCAATAATAAAAGGCTGTATTTTTGTTTCATAAATTGATAGAAATAGGTAACCTCAATATTAATCAAAAAATGGTAACTTAGATCATAATTCAGTATAACATTTTTAATATAAAACGGATTTAGCTTATGAAAAATGCAGGAATTATAATTAGTGTTGTCGCTGCAATTGCGGTGATTGCTTTTGCCGCGATCTTGGGAAACGCATATAAGTATAAGTACAAAAACTCCAATACTATAAATGTTACCGGCGGTGCTAAAACAGATTTCGCATCAGACATCGTTAAATGGTCGGCATCATATAGCCGAAAATCCATGGATTTGAGTGAGGCTTCTGAGCAACTAAAACGCGACAGAGATCTCGTTCGCAATTTCCTAGTTCAGAAGGGTATTAATGAGAAGGAGATTTTATTTAATGCAGTCAGCATCAATAGGGAATTCAATTATTATACGGATGCTAACGGTCATTCTTCCAATACATTTACGGGCTATAACTTAATGCAAACAGTCAGTGTAGAATCGAAAGATTTGAATAAGGTGGATGATGCATCCAGAGAAATTTCTACGTTGATCTCGCAGGGAATCGAGCTTAGCTCCAATACGCCGAGTTATTATTTCTCCGGGCTTGAAGATTTGAAGTTGAAGCTGATCTCTCAAGCATCCCAAAATGCACGCCTGAGGGCTGAAAACATTGCTAAAGAGGCGGGATCCTCCTTGGGTGAATTAGTGAAAGCAGACTTGGGTATTTTTCAAATAACAGGCCAAAACGATAATGAAGAGTTTTCGTACGGCGGAGCTTTCAATACAACATCCAGAAACAAAACGGCAAATATTACGGTCAAAGCTAGCTACTTATCCAACTAAGCATAGATAGATGAAGAAAAAGAAAAGGCGAGATTAAAAACCTCGCCTTTCTTTTTCTTTATGAATTCAGACATTTCCCCGAATTATGGATCGATTCTTACGAATTTTCCTTCTTTATCGAAAACGAGGTCTAGACCATTTGTTAATTCAATATCGTAGCCGTAGTTTTCTTTCTCTATGCTATTAATACCACTATTTGGGTAGTTTTCTTTTACATAGCTTAGGATAGATGCAGGGATTAGATTATCCGGTAATACTGAGGAGTCGTTAACTGCATCGATATCTAGCCAATTACCATTTTTATCAAATTTGATTTCAATTCCGTTATCTAACAAGACTTCATATTCCTTGCCAGATAGCCCTTCTTTCTCTTCAACTACCGATAGGATTTTCACCCCATTGAAATTGCTATTGATAAATTGAGAGGCTGTAGTAGGTAAATCGCTTTCCGTAACGACAGTTTCTTTGTCGCAAGACATTGTTAATAATGCAATGGATAAAACGAGACTGATGCTTAATAATAACTTTTTCATGTGCTTATATATTGAGTAATTTGTTTTTTAATCTTGTTTAGTCGTCAACTCTGATAAATTCACCTTTCGTATTGAATTTAAGATCAATACCACTTGTTAATTCCACCTCGATGTCACGAGAATCTTTGGAGATCTGTACGATTTCGTTGTTTGGGAAGCTCTTTTTGACATATTCTCTGATTGATGCTGGAATAATGCTTTGGGGAACAGCGTTCTTCTTCGCGTCGACTTCGGTCCAATTACCGTTTTTGTCAAATTCCACTTTAGTACCATTGGCCAATACCACTTGGTATTCGATCGGCGAAAGAAGTTCTTTTTCCGATTTCACCAATGCCACCTTCTCTTGTTTATAATGAGCGGAGATAAAGGATTGTGCAGTTTTTGGTAAAGCATTCAACTGAATAATCTTTTCTTGTCCGATCGCTTGAAATGATGATCCTGCGATCAAGCCAACAAGTGCTATTTTTACTATATTTTTCATGTTCTATCAATTATTATACTACAATAATCGATAGCAAAACTGTAAACAATTGGGAATTTTAAATGAATAATAGAAAAAAGATAAGTTTTTTTCTATTATTCATGAGCTACAAAGCTTCTGTGTCCTGTAAAAAATCAAATAATAAACGTATTAGCTTTGTTTCTTCAATACAAAGTGCTGCAGCGATCCTTCGTAATGATACGCAAGTTTGATATGCATATGTTGTTCTAATATCGACTGAACTATAGAAAGACCTAATCCATTCGAATTGTTATCCTGACTGCCTTTATGAAAACGCTCGAATATGTAAGCCGGATTAAGCGCACCGCTGTTGCTGCTATTGGCAATATCTATAGTCGAATCAGTGATTTGAATCCATATTCTACCCGGCGAGCTATTGTATTTTATCGCATTTCGAATCAAATTCGAGAGCATAATTTGTGCTAGATCCGCATTAAATTCCGTCTCGAAATTACCCTGCTCATTTAACTCCACTTCAATTCCTTTGTATTCTATAATATCTTCCATGTCATGAAGCAGGTTTCTCAGGACTTCGTTGAAATTCACTTCCTGCATTTCGCTATATTGGTTGTTATCGATACGGGAAAGCATTAATAAGGATTTATTCAATGCGACCATGCGGTGGAGCGACTGTTTAGCTTCTGACACACGCACGAGCTGACTTTCATCCAATGCGCCTTCTTGCATCAGTAGTTCCAATTTGCTGATCGTAATGGCTAATGGTGTTTGTAATTCATGCGAGGCATTCTCGAGAAAACGCTTCTGTCCGGCAAAGACTTCTTCATTGCGACTGATCATATTGACAATCTGACCATTGAGTTCTTCAAATTCTTTAACCTTCGTAGGAATCGGTTCAAAGCTCTTCGAGTGTCCAAAGCGATATCGGCTCAAGTTGGCCAGTATTTCCTGAAAAGGCTTCCATGCGCGACTCATAACGTAATAGTTTACGACTAGTATGCTCAGTACAATCACCAAGTACAAAACCGTCAAAGCAATACCTAAATTAATTGAATAGTCATCCTCTTCCACGGTTGAAGTCCTAATCTCTAGCCTATATGGAGCCCCATCCTTACTGTAGAAGCCGGTTTTAAGTACTCTGTAAGGCTCATCTTCCTCGTCATAAGGCATATACATGAACTCCCTGGAAAAGTGATTTTTATCCAAATCTTCACTATCAGAGGTCGGGAGGATCCGAAACTGATTGATGCCGTAATTCCGATTCTCCTCTAGGATACTAGGATTCTTGAATGCTTCCCGTATAATTTCAATTTTTTGGTTTTTCAGTCCATCATCCACATTATCATATACCTCGTCCATCATGAAGGCGTAAAACAGCAAGGCCCACACCGCGATAATGATCAAGATCGTGATCACTAGAAATCGATTTGTATAATATTTTATCGATACTGACATCTAAACAAGTTTATAGCCCACACCGTATACAGCCTGAAGGTCCATATCAGCCTGAGCTTCTTTTAGCTTTTTACGAATATTCTTGATTTGGGAATAGATAAAATCTAAACTATCCGCTTGATCTGAACTATCGCCCCAAACTGATTCGATAAGACTCGTCTTCTCCATCAATTTGTTCGGACGTAGGATGAAATAATAAAATAGATCATATTCTTTACGGTTCAAGACCATTTCCTTTCCATCAACCATAACTTGACGGTTATCGGGGTCTACCGTCACATTCTTATATTGCAGTAGTTTCTCACCGTCTCGGGCATTTCTGCGGATAATAGATTTTACTCTAGCCAATAATTCTGCTAGATGGAAGGGTTTCGCAAGATAGTCATCCGCACCAATCTCTAAACCTAATACTTTATCTTCAACAGAGTCCTTAGCGGATAAAATCAACACCGGTTGTTTTTTATGTTGCTCTTTTAGCGCCATCAATATATCTAAACCAGACCCGCCGGGGAGCATAATGTCCAACAATATACAATCATAATCATACGTCAACGCCTTTTCTAACCCTGCATGAAAATCATGTGCCGTTTCCGTCAGAAAGTTTTCACTTTTTAAAAATTCTTCAACAGTTTGTAACAGAGCTAGTTCGTCTTCTATAATTAGTATCTTCATGTGCATTAAAAATACAATTAAGTTAAAAGATTCTGAAAAGAATCTGGAATGTTCCTTTTTTAAATTTTAATCCTAGCCTAATTTTCTAATTTAGCTTGGAAAAGCCGAGATGCCCTATGCAGAACCGTATGTTAATTATCGATGATGAAGATAAACTTCGTCAGTTACTTGCCCGAATAATCGAACTGGAATGGGAGGATTTAGAAATTCAACAAGCAGCCGATTTAAAAATTGGATTACAGCAACTTAAACAACGTGAATTTGATGTCGTTATCTCGGATGTCAAACTCCCCGACGGAAATGGTGTTGACTTCGTTCTCGAAATAAAAAAGCAGCAACCTTTGACGGAAGTTATCCTGATGACCGCCTATGGGCAGATAAGCGATGGCGTACAGGCTATAAAAAATGGTGCCTTCGATTATATGACGAAAGGCGATGATAACAATAAGATTATCCCCTTGCTATATAAAGCATTCGAGAAAGTAAAAATGGCAAAGCGAATTGCTAAGCTTGAGGCTCAAGTAGGGAAGAAATATTCTTTCGATCAAATCATTGGGCAGTCCAGAGAGCTCAAAAATGCGATCAATCTAGCCGAGCGCGTAGCACCAACGGATAGTACCGTGCTCTTATTGGGCGAAACGGGAACGGGGAAAGAAGTATTTGCACAAGCGATTCATTACGCTAGTAAACGAAGTGCGAAGTCATTTGTCGCAATCAACTGCTCTGCATTTAGTAAGGATTTGTTAGAAAGCGAGCTTTTCGGACATATCGCCGGCTCATTTACGGGAGCGATGAAGGATAAGGCAGGATTATTTGAGGAAGCGAATTTAGGAACTATATTTCTAGACGAAATTGGAGAGATGCCGCTAGAGCTGCAGGCGAAAATCCTGCGGGTTTTAGAAACGGGAGAGTTCATAAAAGTGGGAGAAAGTAAGCCAACAAAGGTAAATGTACGCGTAATAGCAGCCACTAACAGAGATCTAGAAAAAGAAGCCGAAGAGGGTCTTTTTCGTGCCGATTTATTTTATAGACTCTCCGTATTCAATATTCATTTGCCGGCTTTAAAGGATCGACCATCCGATATTCCTATGCTCATCGAGTTTTTTGTCGGAATATGTTCAAGCAAAATGAATATGAAAATCCCCCAAGTTGATAGCGCATATATCGATGCGATGAAGAACCATCATTGGAGGGGAAATATCCGAGAGTTAAAGAATGTAGTCGAGCGTAGCCTCATCTTAATGGACGGCGATAGGCTTGGGCTAAATAGCCTTCCGTATGATATACAGGTAGAGAAGCCGAAAAGTCATTCTTCCAGTTCCTTCGCTTTACACGATGTAGAAAAGGAACATATACAGCGCGTTCTTCATCATACACACAATAACAAAGCAGAAGCAGCCCGTTTGTTCGGAATTGGAATAGCCACACTGTACCGGAAAATCGAAGAGTACAAACTCTAAAAGCCTTTCATATTGAGAAGGAGCCTATCATTTTGATAGGCTTTTTTTATGCGCTGTTTTTTATGGTTTTTCTTAAAGTGCTATTGGTTAGTCTCTTATATGTCTGGTCGTTCTCGTGGTATCTCTTTTGGCATCCCTCGGAAAACAAAAGAGATGAAAACACTTGGTAACATCGGAATAAGCATAAATGCTTTTCTATTGAATCAACCCTTTAACGCGCAATTATGGTAACTGTAATCTTAATCATAGTCTGTACACTATGCTTTCTAATATTCTACAAATCGATCAATTTTTTCGACAAAATCTAAGGCCATGAAAAATAAAATCATTAGCAGTATCCATGAATGGTTTCCGGAATGTGTGCCCGCTGAACAGAATGTAACTGAATATACGGTATTACAAAATGTGGCAGATTATTGTATTCGTTGTTTAAATGGGAACAATGTAGAACAAGGACTGGCAAAAGAAGCCATCAATATTATTGGAATCTTATATTATAACGGTTCCTTGCATGAAAGGAACGCTATAGAGAATGAGTTCCTGGAACGGATATCCCATTGTGAATCTCCCGCAAGTCTGCGTTTGCATATAGACTTCTTGCCCAAAGAACTTCGACCAATATATATGAAAACCATCTTAGAGAACTAACATGATCAGCTTATTAATTATATCGATTATGGTATTTCTGTACATCGTGTATGTGCTGATCTATCCGGAAAAATTTTAAAACTAATTATGATGAACACAGAAATTATTGCTGTCATCTTCATGTTCCTAATTACGGTGCTCTTAGGAATTCCTTTAGGACGATACATAGCAAAAGTATACCTTTCAGAACGTACCTTTTTAGACCCTGTCTTTGGACCAATAGATCGGCTAATCTATAAATTCTCCGGAATCGATCCGAATCGTGAAATGACATGGAAAGAGAACCTGGGTTCCTTACTGATTATCAACCTGTTTTGGTTGTTTTTAACGATGGCCGTATTGATGTTACAGCATCTATTGCCCTTGAATCCGGATAACAACCCCGGTATGCGTCCTGACTTAGCCTTTAACACCGCAATTTCTTTTGTCGTGAATTGTAATTTACAACATTACTCCGGCGAAAGCGGTGTCAGCTACCTGTCTCAGGGTATGCTGATGTTCTTGCAGTTCGTAAGTGCTGGAGTGGGGATGGCTGCGGCGGCGATGCTCTTTAAAGCATTTCGAGAAAAGCAGACGGATACATTGGGTAACTTCTACCAACTATTTGTAAAATCCTGTACACGAATACTGTTGCCCATCTCCTTGTTGGTTGCGACTATTCTCCTGTATCAGGGAACTCCAATGACCTATCAGGGAAAGGATCAGATGATCGGACTTACAGGAGATAGTATTATCATATCGACTGGGCCTGTAGCTGCATTTGTCGCCATAAAGCACGTTGGTACAAATGGTGGCGGTTTCTTTGGAGCCAATTCCAACCACCCTTTAGAAAACCCCAGTTTTTTGAGCAATATGACCGAGATGGTAGCACAGTTTATTATTCCGATCGCCATGATCTTTGCTTTTGGTTATTATATACGAAGGAAAAAGTTCGCCTGGGTGATATTCGCAGTCATGACGTTTGGGTTTATATGTCTAGTGATACCAAATGTCCAAATGGAACAGGCAGGTAATCCTGCTATTGCAGCGATGGGCATCAACATGGATAATGGTGCAATGGAGGGCAAGGAAGTACGCATAGGTGCAGTAGCAGCAGGATTCTGGTCTATCGTTACTACGGTTATCTCCACCGGATCAATCAACTCGATGCATGATAGTGGTATGGCGCTGTCTGGCATGAATGAGCTCCTCGGTATGATGATTAATGCCTTCTATGGCGGTTGTGGCGTAGGCATCTTAAACTTCTTTGTATTTATTGTACTCGCAGTTTTTATCAGTGGACTGATGGTCGGGCGAACTCCAGAGTTTATGGGCAAGAAAGTGGAAGCAAAGGAAATGAAAATTGCCATGATCATTGCCCTTCTTCATCCTTTCCTAATTCTCGTTGGAACCGCTTTAACAAGTTCTATCCCTTCATGGGGCGTTGCTACCACAAATAACCCGGGTTTCCATGGTTTCTCAGAAATCCTTTATGAATATACTTCTGCGGCAGCCAACAATGGTAGTGGTTTTGAAGGATTAGCAGATAACACCTATTGGTGGAACATCAGTACGGGTATCGTTTTGTTATTCGGACGTTTCCTTCCTATCATAGGTCCTGTTGCAATAGCCGGCATTCTCGCTGCAAAACGACATATACCAGAAAGCTCCGGTACATTAAAAACCGACACCTTTACTTTCGGATTTATGATTCTCGCAGTCATTGTTATCGTTGCTGCACTATCATTCTTCCCAGCACTAACCTTAGGCCCAATTGCTGAATATTTCACTTTAAAATAATTGATCTGATATGAAAACTCAAAATTCATTTTTTGATCCTCGATTAATAAAAGATTCTTTATTGCAAGCGTTTGTCAAGCTCGACCCGCGCAGCATGATCAGAAACCCTGTGATGTTTACTGTAGAAATTGCTACAGCCATTATGGCGGTTGTTTGTCTACTCATTCTTTTCGGAAATCAAGAACAGGGAAGTTTTCTCTATAATTTCAGTGTGTTCTTGATTCTCCTGCTGACCTTATTGTTCGCAAATTTTGCCGAGTCGCTGGCGGAAGCCAGAGGGAAAGTACAAGCGGACAGTTTGCGGAAGACTAGGGAGGAAACCCCGGCCAAACTTGTTGATGGCAGGACAATCAACTCATCTGCTTTGCAGAAAGGCGATCGTTTCATTTGCGTTGCTGGTGATATCATACCGACCGATGGTGAAATAATAAAAGGTCTGGCAACCATCGATGAAAGCGCGATTACAGGCGAGTCAGCCCCGGTAATTCGTGAAGCAGGTGGCGACCGTAGTTCCGTTACTGGAGGAACGAAGGTGCTGTCGGACGAGATCGTTGTCAGCGTAACGGCTGAAGCAGGCAAGAGTTTCTTGGACAAGATGATTGCTTTGGTTGAAGGCGCTAAACGCCAGAAAACACCAAACGAAATAGCACTGACTATACTTTTAGCGGGATTTACCTTAGTGTTTATTTTAGTAGTAGTAACGTTGAGCCCTTTTGCACAATACGCGAATGTCGGAATCAGCATCGCTGCCTTTATTTCATTATTTATCTGTTTAGTACCAACGACGATTGGAGGCCTCTTATCAGCAATAGGTATTGCCGGTATGGATAGAGCGCTACGTGCAAACGTATTGACTAAATCGGGGAAAGCTGTAGAAACAGCAGGTGATATTGATGTCCTTTTATTGGATAAGACAGGGACAATCACCATAGGCAATAGAAAAGCAACACGGTTTCAGGAGACGGAGGGTGTTGCAAAAGAACGATTGGTAAAGGCTGCAGCTTTAAGCTCAAAGTTTGATGAAACACCCGAAGGGAAATCTATCGTTAAATTGGGTGGTATAGACCTCTCAAATCCGTCTAAGCAGGTGGAATCCGCCATTCGGTTTACAGCGGAAACACGATGCTCCGGAATTGATTTTGGAAGTACTCGAATTCGCAAGGGTGCAACCGATGCGATCAAAAAGATCGTTGAAGATGCAGGGCATTCCTTTCCTAATGACATTTTAGAGGAGGTAAAATTAATCGCAGCCAATGGTGGCACCCCGTTGGTGGTTGTCGAGAATGAACAGGTGCTAGGTGTCGTAGAACTGCAAGATATTATCAAGCCCGGGATTCAAGAACGCTTTGCGAGACTTCGCAAAATGGGAATAAAAACGGTGATGGTGACCGGCGATAACCCCCTAACAGCGTCATTTATCGCAAAAACAGCAGGGGTGGACGATTTTATCGCTGAAGCAAAACCGGAGGATAAGATGAACTATATCCGTAAAGAGCAGCAAGACGGTAAGTTGGTGGCGATGATGGGGGACGGCACGAACGACGCACCTGCTCTAGCGCAAGCCGATGTAGGTGTCGCCATGAACAGCGGAACACAAGCTGCAAAAGAAGCTGGTAATATGGTCGATTTGGACAATGATCCCACTAAGTTGATTGAAATCGTCGAAATAGGAAAGCAATTACTAATGACTCGCGGGACATTGACGACCTTCAGTATTGCTAACGATGTTGCTAAGTATTTTGCCATAATTCCGGCACTGTTTATCCTGGCAATTCCCGCGCTCGAGCCCCTCAACATCATGCATTTAAAAAGCCCCGAGTCAGCAATACTTTCTGCGATTATCTTCAATGCGATCTTGATTCCCCTGTTAATTCCATTAGCATTGAAAGGTGTGCCTTATAAACCCATCGGTGCTTCTGCACTGCTGCGACGAAATATCGTTATTTATGGCTTCGGAGGACTCATCGCTCCGTTTATAGGTATCAAACTGATTGATTTGCTTTTATCCCTTATTTTTTAATCCATACATCATGAAATACAACATAACAATCGCTATTCGACTTAGTGTCATCTGTCTATTTTTGTTCGCTGTGCTTTATCCATTTCTCATATGGGCGCTGGCTCAAACCCAAGCCTCCAAAGGAAAGGAAAAAATGATTGAAGTAGCGGGAAAGTCGTATTACTACCATATTGGGCAAGCCTTCAATGGAGATCATTATTTTCAATCACGTCCCTCTGCAGTGGATTATAATGCAGCAGGATCTGGAGGAAGCAATAAAGGTCCTTCCAATGAAGCTTATTTAGATGAGGTCGCAGCACGCATAGACACATTTCTTCAAAAGAACCCTACTGTTCAGCGTGCGCAAGTACCCGTAGACCTCGTAACAGCGAGCGGAAGTGGATTAGATCCGCATATATCTGTGCAGGCTGCTTATGTACAAGTGGCGAGAATTGCGGAATTGCGAGGCTTATCTGCACCGCAGGTAAATAATCTGATAGCGCAAAATAAGGAAGAGGTACTATGGGGATTGTTTGGTCCCGAAACTATCCACGTACTGAAACTCAATCTGGCTTTAGATAATTTGAAAAATAAATTAGGAGAGAACCATGGAAAATAAAGGTTGGCTCGCTGGGCTTTGTTGTTTCAGTGCAACTGCCCTATATGCACAAGAGGATAAAGACAGTTTGCAAAGCAAGCTGAGTCTTAACGGTTACCTGGAGGCCTACTATACATACGATTTCCAGAAGCCATCCAATCATCAGAAGGCTTCCTTCATCTATTCGCATAACCGTAGCGACGAATTTGCTGTCAATCTTGCTATGTTGCGAGCAACTTATCAGAGCGAGCGCGTTCGAAGCCAGGTAGCTTTGGCGGCTGGCTCTTATATGAATGCGAATTACGCTGCTGAAGAAGGAGTATATAAAATGATCTTTGAGGCTAATGTAGGTTATAAGTTAAGTTAGAAATCTAATTTCTGGATTGAGGCCGGTATTATGCCTTCACATATCGGTCCGGAAAGTGCCATAGGAATAGATAATATTAGTTTAACGCGCAGCATTTCGGCCGAGAACTCACCATATTTTGAAACGGGGGCTAAGTTGAGCTATCAAACAGCAAACGAAAAATGGAGCCTTGCTATATTGGCGCTCAATGGTTGGCAAAGAATTCAACTGCCCGAATCAAGTACGGGTTTGTCCTTCGGACATCAAGTACAATATAGGCCGTCCAAGCATGTATTGTTGAATAGTAGCTCTTATATAGGCAATGAAGGCCCGGATAGCCTGCGCATATTCCATGATTTCTTTGTACAAGTGGATGCGACAGATCGTCTTCGCTTTTTAGGATTAGTTGATTATGCAATACAGCATAGATCTAACGACAACGATGTTGCCAATTATTGGACTGCCGGATTGCAGACTCAATATAGATTATTAGAGAGCTTAAATATAAATGCCCGCATCGAGTATTTCAACGATGCCCACGGTGTCATATTTGGTAGCATTGAGCCTATACCATCAGAGATAATGGGTCTTTCATCAGGCTTCGATCTACATTTGTTCGATGGCTTGTTCTGGCGAGCGGAATTTCGATATTTGCATAGTGATGCTGAGATATTTAAGTACAAAGCAGATCAGTATAAGTCGGCAAATGGAAGCTTGACTACGGCCTTAACCTGGCGATTTTAGAATGATCTAAAAAGATGGAAGAGCAACGTAAATCTGCAGAATATTTTTTGAACTTGCTTAAGCAGGCACGGCGCGGGAAGTTTAAAATCTACCTTGGCATGAGTGCGGGCGTAGGAAAATCCTACCGCATGTTGCAGGAGGCACATAATCTATTGCGTAATGGTATTCCTGTAAAAATTGGGTTCATTGAAACCCATGGTCGGGCAGATACTGAGGCTTTGATAACCGGACTTCCCGTTCTTCCGAGAAGAAAACTATTCTATAAAGGAAACGAACTGGAAGAGATGGATGTGGACTTAATACTAAAGCTTAAACCAGAAGTCGTAATTGTTGATGAATTAGCACATAGCAATATTCCAGGAAGCAAAAACGAAAAACGCTGGCAGGACGTTGTCGAACTCCTAGAGGCGGGAATTAATGTCATCTCTGCCATCAATATACAACATATGGAAAGTCTACAGGTCGAGCTATCTGCCTATCTTAAAATGGAAGTAAAAGAGCGAGTGCCCGACAAAGTGTTCGATATGGCGGATGAGTTGGTACTGATCGATATTAGTGTGGAAGATCTGATAGCGCGTTTAAAGGAAGGTAAGATATATCATGTAGACAAAATTCAAACCGCATTGAGCAATTTCTTTCAAGCGGAGCATCTGGATTTACTTCGTGAATTGGCTGTGAAGGAAGTTGCAAGCCATGCCATCAAGAAGCATGAACGCTACCAGGTCGGATCAAAGAAAAGACGTTTAGAGCGCTTTATGGTCTGTGTCAGTACAGACGAAAAGCGAGCAAGAAACCTCATCAGGAGAACTTCCAGACTTGCGAGTTATTATCATGCCGAATGGTTTGTCCTTTACGTGCAGACGGCGAAGGAGAGCAGCGATAAAATCGCGCTCGATAAACAACGTTTTCTAATTAATAATTTTAAATTGGCCACGGAATTAGGTGGGCAAGTGATACAAATTAAAGGAACTGATGTTCCGAGCCATATCGTCGAGCAAGTATTGCAAATGCAGATCACGACCCTTTGTATTGGACGGCCGCATTGGTCATTTTTTAGAATTTTATGGACGATGGGTCTATTTAGGAAACTACTGAAGAAATTAGAACCTATTGAAGTCGATTTAATTATACTCTCATGAAAATCAAAACCAAATTAAATATAGGTGTCGGATTATTGTTTTTAATGATCTTATTGCTTGCGTTTGCAAGTACCTGGTATGTGAGTTCCTTGAAAAGGGAAGCCGATAATGTATTGGCAGCCAATTATCTGTCGGTAGAATATGCAAGGAATATGTTGGGTGCGTCGGATCAATATACCGCTGGGGATATGGTCGCATCGACAACTCTACGGAGCAATTTAGCAAAACAAAAGACGAATGTCACGGAACTAAGTGAGAAAGAGATTACGGCAAATTTAGAATTGAAACTGAATAGGTTGTTAGACAATCCATCCGATCCACAACATGCTAGCGAATTCAGGGAAGAGCTCGTCAACCTGATGAACGTCAATATGGCGGCTATTGTTAAAAAGAACGATCAGACAAAACTACTCGCTAATGAGGCTTTTTTGCTGATATCGGTACTTGGCGCATTAAGCTTTCTGATTGCCTTCGTATTGTGGGTCAATCTACCAAGCAATATCGCCGATCCCATCAAAAAACTAACCAACAGTATTCGAGAAATCGCCAAGCAGAATTATGCGCAGCGTCTTTACTTCAAAGGGGACTCCGAGTTTGTCGATCTAGCAAATTCGTTTAACAGCATGGCTGAACGTTTGCAGGAATATTCAAATAGCAAATTAGATCACATTTTACAAGAAAAGAAGAGGGTAGAGGCACTGGTGAATAGTATGCATGATCCCGTGATCGGATTGAACGATAAGAAGGAAATTCTGTTCATCAACGATGAGGCACTACAACTTATCGGCCTTAGCAGGGAAGAAGTCAAGTTGAAGCCCCTTCAGGAGCTCGCTAACGCAAGCGATCTGATTGCAAGGATCGTTGAAATTCCAGAAAAGCACGCGGAGGGACAGGCACACGCATTAGAAGATAATACATTAAATATATTTGTAGATAATAAAGAAAGTTATTTTGAGAAGCAGGTTTATGCCATCGAAATTGTACCAACAGGAGAACAGGTATTACAACATGTAGGAGAGGTAATTATTCTTAAAAATATTACCAGTATTAAGGAGCTCGATGTCGCTAAAACAAACTTTATCGCTACAGTATCACATGAGTTGAAAACCCCAATAGCATCTATTCAAATGGGTTTGGAATTATTGAACCACCCAAAGACCGGCGAGCTAAGCGAAAATCAGCGAAAGTTGATGGAGGGAATAAAGGATGATAGCGAACGGTTGCTGCGAATTACCTCCGAGCTGCTCAATATGTCGCAGGTAGAGACTGGAAATATTAAGCTCTTTGCGCAATGGTGCAACCCAATGCCGGTTATTACTTACGCACTTCAGGCTACCCGATTGCAAGCCGAACTAAAACAGATAGAGCTCGTAACGGAGCTGGATGAAAATCTCCCTGAGGTCTATATCGATGAGGAAAAGACTGCTTGGGTTCTCACAAACTTTATTACAAATGCAATACGTTATTCAGCAGAGCACAGTCAAATCATCGTTTCACTGACAAAAAAGGACGCTAAATTAATCTTTTCGGTTAAAGATCATGGAAAAGGAATTGACAGCAGCTATAGGGATCGCATCTTTGATCGCTATTTTCAAATACCTGGATCTATGCGCTCGGGGACGGGATTAGGGCTTTCCATTGCCAAAGATTTTATTGAGAATCAAGGAGGAAGTATCGCCGTAGAAAGTAGCGTAGGCGTCGGCAGCACTTTTTCGTTCAGTATCCCAACAAGCAAAAACCTACATTATTCGAAATCGTAAGTCTCGAAGTGTGTTACGAATTCTTCAAATTCTAAGAGATACTTTTTATCTTCCGGATAATATCTAGCGCGTTGAAAATGTTCACCGGCAAACTCCTGTATGCTGCTTGTGGATTCCCATTCCGTAACGGTCATAAAATGGCAGATATCATGATCGATTCGTCGGAGCACTTTTGCGGAGAGGTTTCCTTTCGTGCTGCGGTAATCCTTCATGCCCGTGCTGGTTAAGTAATTTAGGTAGATATCAGCATCTTCTTTCCGTGTTATACCATGCCATATTCTTGTGATTGTCTTCATGTCGTTTACTGTTGGTATACACTAATCTACGGAATATATTACTTAAAAAATTCAAGCGTCCATTGAATCGACACCAGTGATTAAATTTCTCGATTGCTTTTGCAAACGAACAATTTCAGAAAATAGCCTTGTTCCTTATCCTCGACCGTTATAAAGTGCCGTCATAACAGCGTCTGCTCATAACCACACAAAAGCCCATTCAAACCCAATGTTCAGCCTCTTCGAATTGGGTTTGAAAGGGTTGATCATTGGGTTTGAAAGGGCTTTAAAAGGGATCTAGCATGAACTTGTTTACTACAATTCCGGTTGCGTATGACTCGTAATGGCAATACGATTCCAGACATTGATGGTTGCGATCGCTAAGATAATTTGCGCGATATAGTTCTCCGTAAATAGTGATTTTGCAGCCTGGTAGGTTTCTTCTGATAATCCAGCTTCATGGATTTTGGTCACTTCTTCGGTCATTGCGAGAATCGTGCGCTCTTCCGGAGTAAATATATTCGTTTCTCGCCAAGCATTAAGTAGGAAGATACGCTGAGCTGTTTCTCCCTGCGCCATGGCGTCCTTCGTATGCATATTGATACAAAACGCACATCCGTTGATCTGAGAGGCGCGAATTTTGATCAGTTCGAGATGGGTTTTATCCAGATCAGAAGCTTGTATATAATTTTCTAATGTAAGGACGCGTTTGTAGCCATTAGGTTCCAATTCAGCGATATTCATTCTAGCTTTCATATTGTTCTTGTTTTTGATATTGCAAAGTTGCAAAGTGAAAAACAAGAAAATCTTAAGCTAGTTTAAGAAAACATCTTTTTTCGAATTTCGCTCAGGTATTCTGGGGTAAGACCTAAATAGGAAGCGATGAGGTATTGTGGTACACGCTGTACAAAATCAGGGAAATTGTTATTGAATTGGATGAATATTTCTTCCTTGGAGTACAGTTTGAATAATTTGTTTCTGAACTGCGCTGCAGCGAACGCTTTCTGGTAGATTTGAAGAAAATAAAATTGTATAAAAGGTTGTTCTTTAATTAATAATTGCTCTTTATATCTACTAATTCTTAATATTCTACTGCTTTCTACTGCTTGAATATAACAGTCTGTTTCTATCTTTCCTAGATATGCTTTCTGATCACAGAGCCACCATGATTCCAATGCAAAGTCTGTCGTGATTTCCTGACCTTTTTCGTGCAAAGTGTACATGCGAAGGCAACCTTCGAGTACAAAATAATTGTAAAGTTGCGTCTGTCCTGCCTCTTGAATAATCTCTTTCTTCTTGAGCGAATGTACTTCAAAATACGATAGTATCGCTTCGAATTGTTCGTCGCTTATCGTTTGATATTTTTGAATATGTTGGCGAAAAGAGTTCAGCATTTTTTTTGCTATTATTTTTAAGCGAGTTTACATCATCAGCTTGATTCCGCCATAGTAGTTCCTATCGGCTGCGGCATTATAAAAACGATTACCCATTGCATTTATGTCATTCCCTAAGCTGTATTTTTCATTCAACAGGTTATCTACTCCGACAAATAACTGCAGTTTATATCTGCTCATCAAGCCTGTTGTCCATGCTAATTTCGCCTGTACAAGATGATATTTCTTAGCATAGAAGCTATTCGCATCGTTTAAAGGAATTGATGAGGTATGGTTATGAAATATGTTAATTTCAAATCTCTTAGGTAGTTCTAAAGCTAGGGTATTTACCCAAATCCACTTGGGAATAGATGTTACTGCATTGCCGGAATAATCCTGATCATCAATTTTGTAATCTTTAAACTGATAGTCCTGAAAGGTGAGATTGGAAGATAATATCAGACTGTGCACGAAGAAGTTTTGATCAGAGCTGATGATTTGTCCCAAAACACTCGCTTCCACACCTTTCTGCGTCATTTCTCCTGCATTCGTAAAATATTCGGCTCCCTCTTCATTTAACTGCCGAATGATTCCATTTTTCATATTGAATTGATAAGCTGCTAAATCAGCAATAAAGCGACGGTTTTTCGTTTCATAGCGGATTCCTGCTTCGTAATTGACTCCGTCTTCCGGGTTAAGGTTCTGGTTGATTTGATTGTCAGAAGATCTAACCTCCGATATGGTCGGTGTTGAATAGCCCTTGGATACCGATGCACGCAGGGCGAATTCTGGTAAGATTAAATAGGAGAGTCCTAACCTGGGCATCCAGCTATTTTTGAAATCTTTAGCCCCCTGAATTTCAGTTGCATTTAGCGCTTGTTGTTTAAAATCAATATTATTTAGGTTCAAGCCTATGGATCCCTCGGCTATGAATCGTTGAGCAATTTTCGCTCTTAAGCGGTAGAAATAGAAATGTTGAAAATTTTCTAAATGGTCGTCATAGTTTAAGGTTCCCTTTTCACCAAAATTGTTTTCGTAGTTCTTGATGTCATACCAGCCTTTTTGTCCTTCCGCTCCCAATTGCATTTCCCAATGTAAGTTTTCAATGTCATGGTCCTCGTAGGAGAAGTACGTTCGAATGCCAAGATTCTTTTCGATACGTGTTTCGTAGTTCGTCACGAATGGATTTTTGAAATCTGTGTAGCTTCCAAATAATGCAATTACATGACGTAAGTTTTTATTGAATTGATAGCTATGTGTAATTCCTCCAATCGTAGTTTTATTATATATGGCTGCTTTTTGATCCGCGGCGCTCGGGAATGGTCCACCAGCCGGCCTAGCTTGTCTTGGGTCCTCCAAATATTGTGCTTCCGTTAATCCACCGGGTGTTTCGTAGCCAAGATCGGCATAAAGGCCTAAAAACTTAAGCTGGCCTTTCTCGTTGAAGTTCCATTGATGCTCGGTCTGGAAGAATTTTTTATTCATCCCGCTTTGGGTTCTATAGCCGTCAGAACGGGTAAAGGCTTGGCTGAAAGCGAAGCTGTATTTTTCGTTAACCTGCTGTTCTATATTTAATTGTTGCTGAAATAGTCCGTAAGAGCCAGCGCTGAGCAGTAGTGATTTATCGTTGGATCTTTGAATTGCCAATCCGTTTGGAATTATCCGCAGTACACCGCCAGTATTTGGGCCATATAGGGATCCATCTGGGCCCTTTATTATCTGGATATGATTTATTCCTACCGGATCGATGATGTTTAAGTAAGTATTTCCGCTGGCATCTGTAAAAGGGATTTCGTCCAAATATACCTTGGTGTTTCTTACTCCAAACGGTGAGCGAATCATGCTGCCACGAAGCGCTAAGCGATAGCTTCCCGGAGATCGTTCTTCCATACGTACCCCTGGGGTGCTGTTCACTGCACTCAGTATGGTATTCGTATTTTGAGATTCAAGGAGGCGTTTGCTGACCACCCTTGCTGAGCTCGTTAGATCAAGCATCGCTTGGGAATTGAAATGCGCTTTAATCTCAATAGGCGCTATTTCGGATAAGCTGGTATCCGGAGTGGTTGTTTGTGCGACGCTATTATAAGCAGCTAAGGTAAGGGCAAGGAAAGGTAACTGTGATTTTTTCGAAAATACAAACATGATTTCAAGGCTGATTTGCTCGCAAAATACCGAAAATAAGTGAGGATTTGGAATCCGGACACGAATAAAATAGCGGTTTCTATGAGTTAGAAAGCATCATTCAAGCCTAAGAAGAGGCCTCTTTGTCCAAATTTACCGAAAGCATAGTCGATGCATAAGTTTGTGCGGGTTGCTTTGTTAAATAACAGACGAAGACCTGCACCTGCTGCCGGTTGCCACTGTTGGAATAATTTTGTTCCCATCTGGTCATTCGTGCTTTGTACATTGGCAAAGACAACGCCACTCAGGAATTGATTTCGTAAAATAGGATATCGATACTCTAATTCGGAGTAGAAATAGGAAAGTCCCTTGAAATAACCCATTGTATAGCCGCGCCCGCTTCTAGCGTAGGGATCTTTGCTTGTTCCAGGGAGATCTACATAAGGAAGTTTTCCACCGAGTTTATAAGATCCGAAATTCCAGAAAGCTAAGACATGATTGGGTCTGCTAGACGACAATTGCCAATATTTACGGAAATCTGTCTGCAATTGATAGGCATTATGCTCGCTGCCCATCCATTCTTGGTTCATGCGCAATACAACATCCACATACATGCCTTTATGTGCGCTATTAGGATTGTCACGTGTGGTGTACTGCATATTGAGCATTAAACCGTTATTATTTATATCTACAGGGTTAAAATTGTTCCAGCGGCTATATATTTCAGTAGGCGACATGTTCTCAGCGCTGCCGATTGTTTCCAATCCTCTTTTTAGTTCAAAGAAAACGCCGGCACCAACAAATGCACCGGGGAATAATTGTTTGTAGATACGTTCATTGATCGTGTAGGCAGTGAACTTATTGACGAATCGCTGTCTGTCGGGATTATTGATTATCAATTCTTCTTCAGTCGGGTTGTCGAGCGCTGTTCCCATTCCTAAACCATAATCAAGACCTACAGCTTTAGCGACCATGACATTTCCTTTAATATTCCATTTGTTAGATGGCGTATAAATATCATGAATTAGATAGCCAACTATAATTCCTCTTGTCGTATAGCTAAGTGCTGCCGCAGCAATCGACATTTGGGTATTTGGTTGGTTTCCTAGGACTTTTCCGCCAACGGCTTTAACGCCAATCTGTGCCCCAATAGATGGGTTGTAGTTAATGTTTGGCAAATAAGAAATCGGTGATCTTTTCTTTGGTTTTTGATCCTTAGGTTTTTTCGAAGGAATAATATCTTTGAACAGATCCACAATATCGTAGAGCTCCTCGGTGCTGCGGACGGTATCTTTTTGTTCCTTATTGCTTATGGTATCTTGAATTTCAATCTGTTGGGCGTTCGTCGTTAGGAAAATAAAAATGAGGAAGCAGGTGATTAGGAATACGCGCATAGCAGATTTTCGTGGTTTAAAGCTTTATTCGTCAGCGCTTTTCAAGATAACAATTGCATTATTTAATTGTTTTTGTTAGCGTGTTTACAGGCGCTAAATTATCGAATTTTTCATACATTCCTAGAAATCCAGTAAGTCCGCCGGTATGAATTGCTAATATTTTACTTTCAGCTTGAATTTTTCCGGTTTTGATATGGTCAAACAGCGCATACATCATCTTTCCGGTATAAGTGGGTTCGATCATAATTCCCGTATCGGCGACGAAGTCTTTTATGAACTGCAATAGTTCAGGATTCGTTTTTGCATAACCTCCGAAATGGTATTCCGTATGCAACGTTAAATTGTCAATGTCTATTCCCCAGTCTAATATATCCTGCTTAATGAAATCTCCGCCCTTCAATACGGGGATGCAATGTAGTGTTGAATTTAAACCTTTTATATTTAGTGCTTTCAGAATGCCCGCTGCCGTCGTTCCGGTGCCGGCTGCAATAAATATATCTGTAAATGTATCCTCCAGTTCTTCAATGATGGATTCGCAACCTACTGCTCCTTCTTCGCTTCGGCCTCCCTCGTCGATAAACAAAGCGTTATTTTCATTAAAATTTGCATTGAAGAGCGCTTTTTTGTCTTTATATGCACTGCGATCAACAAAATGAAGTTGCATTCCAAATAGCTTGCATAAAGCAAGGACAGGATTGTTTATTTCTTCACCGCGAACGAATGCGTGCGTTGCAAGTTGAAATTGGGCACCCGCCGCGGCAGTTGCTAATAGGTGATTGGACCAGGCACCACCGAAAGTCACCAATGTCTTGATGCTTAGAGCTTTTATTTTTTCTATGTGAAGTTTTAGTTTTCGCCATTTATTGCCAGAAATGAAGGGATGTATCATGTCATCCCTTTTTATAAAAACTTCAACTTCATGATGCGTGAAAAGTGGGTGGAGGATTCGTTGAACCGGGCTGTATATTGGGAAATCTATCGGCATGTTGTAAAGTTAAGGATTAATCTATTTGAAGGATATGTTAAGCTTAAAATTATGTCGCTTATGTACATCAGGTGAAAAACATTACTTTTGTGGCTATGACGGAACATTTAGATTTAGAACAGGACGAACAAGAGCTTTTCGAGCATTTACGCATCGTGGCTGACAAGGGGCAGGCACCTTTACGCTTAGATAAATTCTTGATGAATCGTGTGGAGAATACGTCGCGTAATCGTATTCAAAATGCAATTGATTCGGGTTCCGTTTTGGTGAATGAGAAGGTTGTCAAAGCGAGTTATAAGGTTAAGCCGTTGGATCTGATCACGATCGTTCTTCCTGATCCGCCAAGAGATACGGAAGTTTATCCGGAGGATATTCCGTTGGATATTATCTATGAAGATGACGATGTGTTAATGGTTAATAAAGAGGCGGGTATGGTCGTTCATCCAGGTTTTAATAATTACTCAGGTACATTGGTCAATGCATTGACATTCCATTTAAATCAGTTACCGACATTGCCGGGAAATACGGGTCGACCCGGGTTGGTCCATCGTATTGATAAAGACACTTCGGGTTTGCTCGTTATAGCAAAAAGTGAATGGGCAATGACCTATTTAGCTAAGCAGTTTTTTGACCATTCTATTGCTCGTAAATACGTGGCTTTAGTATGGGGCGATTTAAAAGAAGACGGCACTGTGAGGGGGTATATCGGCCGAAATATGAAGGACCGTCGTATTATGGATATGTATGATGATCCTGAAAAAGGGAAATGGTCTGTAACGCACTATAAGGTGCTGAAGCGTTTGGGATATGTGACGTTGATTGAATGTCAATTGGAAACCGGTCGTACACATCAAATCCGAGCACACATGAAGTCCATCGGACATCCCTTGTTCAATGATGAGTCTTACGGAGGGCATAAGATTTTAAAGGGGACTACTTTTACCAAATACAAACAATTTGTGGAAAATTGTTTCGCACTATTGCCTCGCCAAGCGCTACATGCGAAGAGTTTAGGATTTGAGCATCCTAAATCAAAACAATTTTTACAATTTGAGGTACCAATACCAGAGGATTTCCGTTTAGCATTAGAGAAATGGGAAAATTATAGTACAAACACACAAGACTAGATAAAACAGATAGAATAGAAGATTTATGCCAATACAATATATAAACTTTAATGGCAGTTTAGTGCCGGAGGATATGGCTGTATTAAGCGTTGACAACCGCGCTTTTCGATACGGTGATGGATTGTTTGAGACGATGTTATGGAAAGATGGCGATATACGCTTTTTAGACTTCCATATTGAGCGCTTACAAGAGGGCTTGTCTCTACTGCAATTTGAAGATACAGGAGTATTTGATACCTTTTTTGTTCGCAACAAGACGGAAGAGCTGATTCGAAAGAATAACATGATGGGGCAGACGCTTCGCGTTCGTTTGATCGTTTTTAGAATGGGTGCCGGAACTTATGGTCCGGAGTCGAATAAAGCAGGCTACGTATTACAGGTGGAAAGGAAACAGGACAGTCTGCGCGATAAGAAGTTGGGCTTAATCGTTGATTTATATACGGATTTCAAAAAGCCTTATAGTGAGCTATCTAAATTGAAGTCGAATAATGCTTTGGTTTATGTAATGGCTGGTAATTTTCGGAAGAAACACGCATTCGACGAAGTATTTATCCTGAATCAGGAAGGCAATCTCTGTGAAGCTTTGACGTCCAATATATTCATTTATTATAATAAGGTATTATATACTCCCGCGCTGACCGAAGGCTGCATTGCCGGTGTGATGCGTCGCGTCGTAATGGATATCGCGCTATCTGAAGGCATTGAAGTGGTAGAGGCCGAGATTAAGCCTGATATCATGAAAGTGGCGGACGAGATATTCTGCACAAATGCCACTCAAGGAATACAATGGGTTATGGGTTACAAGCAAAAGCGTTACTTTAACAAGATTTCCAGAGTGTTTCAGGATCGCTTAGCGGCATGGACCTATGATATCGAAGAATAATATTAATAAAACTTTCATGTTTCTTTGAAACACCAACAGGAATGAAAGTTCTTGATGGCCATTGAAAACAGACCCTTTCAGAAAAAACTTTCATGTTTCCATTGAAACACCAACAGGCATGAAAGTTCTTGATGGCCATTGAAAACTTACACTTTCAGAAAAAGAGGCTATCCATTTTTGATGGTAGCCTCTAATTTGTGCATAATGGAAATTAGTGTGGAATTCCATTATTAAGTAGCACTAGGCTACTTCTAGGTATATGTACACTTAGTTCTTTACTAATTCAGTATTTACAATGATTTTCACGTCAGAGGCTACAGCTTGTACGCCTGAAGGTAACTTGTCATTGTATTTTATATTATAATCCATACGGTTTATGGTTGTTGTTGCTGTAAAGCCAGCACGTGTTTTTCCCCATGGATCGGTGATAATTCCGTTGTTTTGTGTTACTTGAAATTCTACAGGTTTCGTTACGTCACGAATTGTCAAGTCTCCTTTTAACACGAATTGACCTTTTTTACCTTTTGTCAAGACGCCATTTGTTAACGTCATTTTCGGATATTGCGCAGCATTGAAAAAGTCGTCGCTTTTTAAGTGCTCATCTCTAGCGTCTACGCGGGTATCAATGCTGTTTACATCAATTTCGAACGAGATTTTCGCTTGGTTGAAATTGCTACTATCGCTTGTTTCAGCTGCTCCTGAGAGCGTATTGAACGAACCATCGACGAATGCTATACCCAGGTGTTTTACTTCAAATCTCGCATTAGTGTGTGCCGGGTCCACCGACCATTTTACTTGTGCAAACGCCGCATTAGTGATGAAAGGTAATGAGGCAACGAATGTTAAAATTGTTTTCATAAATCTATTTATTAATATTACTTCCTAAATGTTATTGCAAATATTTCATTTATTAAGATACCATACATTGACCTATGTTAATAAATCACAAAATCGGGAGATAGTTTGTCATAAAATTATCAGAACGTTGTTGTTTTTTGATTTGGAAACAACCCTTCCTTTTTCTTCGGTCTTTATTTAATCTTTAATAAAAACCATAATATCAATACTTTTCTTTTTAAAATAGTGAACAGGCATTATTCAATATTTTAATTGAGATTGTTAAGATATGATAATATTTAACTAATTACTAATTGTTTTTAAAGTAATTTCCTGATGTTTTCTTGTTTAGGCTCGCGCTTGTATCCCTAAAGGCTTCATAATTAAGGTTTAGCAATGGTTTTGCTAATGTTGGTCTAATTCCGAATAATTATAACAAAATGGATACGATAGTAAGGTTAAAATGAAAATCGGCTTATTTCAGTTTTTTTAGTACTTTATCAATCCGCTTTTTCTGGCTTTCTTTGGGGAGATCGTCCATTCGGCTTTCCAGTATTTTTCTAAATTCCGCCACATGCTCTTTTGGGATCGTTGTCATTATCTCTTCCGCATACATCGGAAATTGATTGGCTGGCGCGTTGTTTAACTGTTGGGACAATTTTCTAAAAGCCATTTCCTGATGCTCAGAATTTCCCATTAATTTCGTTAAAATCTTCACGAAATTGTCTCTAGTAATTACCGATCCTTTGTTTGCAGCTTCTTCCAAACGACTGATGGAAGCAAATACTTCGGTGGGGATGTGCAAAGTTACGCTATTGATAGCGCACATTGCTCCCCATTGCAATCTATTGTTTTTGCTGCTTAGCAAATCTATAAACACGGATAGGAAAGGAACGAGGAGTTTACCGTTGCGCTCTCCAATCTCATATATTGTTTTTATACAATCATTTTGTATTCTTTTGTCGTCTAACCCTTGTATGAGTTCTCGCAAGCCTATTTCATCGCCCGATTTCACTATCTCAATGGCCAGATTAATATTTGCACTTTCATCCTTTAATCCTTGTTGACTAGCTAATTTCTCTATTATGGACATGGTGGGTCTATTTAATCGTAGTGTTTAAAATTATATGATTTCTAAGATAATCAAACTTTAAATCAGCGAAAGAGATTTTGACAAGAAAACAACTTAGGAATAGAATTTGTCCTATAGATATTTAGTAACTTGATAAAAATTGAATTTCGATGCAATTTAACGGTTTTCAGAAAATTAAGAGAGTGGGACAAATTTTGAAGATTTTGTCAAAACATGGATTCGATGAGATTATATCAAGGTCTAATTTGGATCGTATCCTTCCCGATAGCTTTCTTTTTTGGAATAATCATGCTCGCAAAATCTTCGAAGATGATTTTAACACGCGTATTCGCAGTGCAATTGAGGAATTAGGGCCAACATTTATTAAGTTAGGGCAACTGCTGAGTAATCGTCCTGACATAATCCCTAAGGATTTGCAGGAAGAGCTTATCAAGCTTCAGGATGATGTGATGTTGAGTGAGATTGATTTGCGTGCGGTCTTGGAAGAGGAATTGGAGATTGATGTTGACGCTCACTTTTCAGAATTAGAGTTGAAACCTATCGCGTCAGCTTCAATTGCTCAGGTTTATAAAGCAAGGCTCATCAATGGGCAGGATGTGGTGTTGAAAGTTAAGCGAGCAGGTATTGATGAGATTATTCGTGCGGATTTAGATTTTATTAAAGATCTAGTGCAGCTTTTGCAGCGGAAGTATGAAGTGATCTACAAGATGAACCTATATCAGATCGTACTTTCATTTGAAAGTTCCTTGTTGAATGAGCTGTCATTCACGAATGAACTGAACAACATTGAACGATTTAGAAGGAATTTTGCCGGAAATAAGGATGTATATGTGCCGAAAGTGCATCGGAAATACAGTACTGACCGTATCCTCTGTCTGGAGTTTATCGATGGGGTCAAGGTGAACGATTTAGAAGGGTTCCATTCTTATGGATTGTACACAAAGTCTGTTCTGCAAAATGTATTGGATCTTTATTTAGAGCAGGTATTGATGCATGGCTTCTTCCATGCGGACCCGCATCCAGGGAATGTATTGATTAATCGAAGGGGGCAAGTTGTGTTCCTTGATTTCGGTGCGATGGGATTTATGATTCCGGAGGATCGCAATATCATCGAAGCGATGGTGCTCGATTTTCTGGCAAACGATGCTAAGAGTTTAATTAAAAATATTAAAAAGCTTGCTGTAATTCATCATATTGAAGACGAACGAAGGCTCGAAAGGGATGCTTATGAGATATTCGAGATGATTAAGCAGAATGCGTTGGATGATATTGATATCTCTGTCATGTTGCAAAAGCTGAATATTGTTTTACAGAGCAACCACATATTGCTTCCTGATTTTGTTTATATCTTACTACGTGGCGTTTCCATCTTAGAAGGTACAGGTAGACAACTAGACGCGGACCTTAATGTTCCGGAGAGTATTGAGCCCTTTGCGAAAAAGATAGCGCAGGATAAATTGTCTGCGGATTATCTTATCCAGCAGCTAAAAGAGAAAGCTAAGTTTGCAAAGGATGTGTTAACGGAAGTTCCGGTGGATCTTTTGGAACTATTGGATAAAGTGAAGAATGATAAGGTGACTTTAAACCACAAGATGCAGGATTTTGATAATCTTCAGCTGATTCTTCATCGCATGGGGAATAAGTTTTTGCTGTCTATTCTTGCTATGACCTTTGGAGTCGGCGCTAGTATCTTGGCGCACGGGCGAGTGGGATATCTACTTTGGGGAATCCCTGTTTTATCCTGGATTGGCTTTATAGCTAGCTTTATTATTTGTTTCGCATTATTAAACCATCTCTATAAAAGTAAATAAGAGTTTTAAATAGGAAAGCTGTGTCGAAATCGCTCTTCCTTTATTGTAGGGATTTGGGATTAGACACAGCTTTTCGATTTTATAGATGTAATTACCGTACGCTGTTGAGTAGATTCTAAAATTTATAAGTTACTCCAGCGCCTAAAACTTGACGTACTTGAAGACCTGGGCCTTTAGTTCCGTCACTTTTTGGCACGTCAATGTTATCGTCGTAAATTAATTGGGCAGCTGCATTTACTGAAATTAGTTTATTGACTTGCATCGAAAGGTTCGCCGTATAATCCACATCGACATTCTGAGGATCCTGTAAGTAGTTAGAATATAGTTTTAATATGTTTTCTAGCGCGATGTTTTCCATCAACTTGACTTTATAGTAAGCGTCAAGCGAAGCACCGAACTCATTTCTTGACCATTTATCTACATCGACAGAGTAAAGCGGACGTAGGCTCTTATCACCGACAATAATAAAACGAGCAGCGGCAGGAGAGAGGTTGACGCGGAAGTTGTCAGAAGCTTTGTAAGCGATACCCGGTCCGAAACTTAGGTAGGCTGGTGCGAAGGATTTGGAGATCGTGTCGACGATATTTTTGCCGTCGTATTCATATCCGTTTGCAAACTGTGTATTGAAGTTTAAGAAAAACGTGTATAACCATTTCTCGGCAGCTTGGTATCCTAAAAGGCTATTGATAGCGAAGCGGTCATCGTTTTTGCGCCAATCTGTTTCCTTCTGGAAAGTTTGTCCATAGGCCGCTAAGACTTTGTTGTCCCAAGACCATTTATCTTTTTTATAGTTAAAATCGTAGTTGAAGATTAGATTTCCTGCAAGCGAGTTGATACCGCCGGCTGCCCAATTAGAAAAGGAGCTCTGGTTGATTAGAAAGGCGTTTTCACCTTTAATTGTCCAAGTTTTAGTGGTATCAGCTGCGGGTACTGTTGCTTCTTGTGCAGAAGCATTTAACGTAAATACAGTCGCAAATGATAGGCTTACGAGTTTTAGTAGATTCATTTTCGTTGTGTTTTTATTTACAATTGAGGGCAAAAATAGTAAATGCGGATTTTTATATTTTCAATTTATTTTTTATTTGTATAAATAGTTGCTTGATAGTTGATGTTTTGGGGTGGATTAAGGGGTTGGTTAGTAGGTTTTTAAAGAGTTTGAACGTCTGTTCGGTCTATTACTATTCTACATCTGTTGCAAACAATTTACTTGTAACTTTTGCTTTTATTCACAATATGAGTGATTGTTTTCTCGCTGCTGTATTCTCAATTTCTTGCTAAATAATATTCAGCTTAAAGATTTTACCAACTAGGATAATATATGTGTATTTACGGAAGTGAATAAGTTCTCTTCATTAAAAGAAGGTTGAAATTTTTACATTAACTTTATATTTAATCAATATGAATTTTACTGCTGAGATTACTTTTGAATAGTGCGCGAGGCAGCCTCGACCCTAAATAAGTTAGCTTTTCTTTAGTTGCATGGCGGATTTCCCTAATCTGTCGGTTGTTTGCTACAAATATATTTTTGCCCAGCCATTCACTAAGTGTACGCTGATTGAAAGCGTATTTTTGTGTCACTTATGGGAAATATCACATCAGCAAAATTTTAAAAAGGCGATTTCTTTAGATTTTATTGCAGTCTGTTTTTCCATTTGTTCTCTTGAGATTAGTAGTCTTCGTCGACATTTCCCAAGAGACTATTAAAATTAAATAGATTATTTTGGAGTTATTAGTTGTTTTTATTCCTTTTATACTAGCCATTGTGGTGAATAGGGCATTTATTCCTTTTATCATGCTGGTAACCTATAAGAAGCGACTCTTTGATCCGATTGATTCTCGCAAAATCCATCACCGTATTATCCCTCGTCTAGGAGGCGTTTCCTTTGCTCCAATTCAATGCCTGCTGCTCGTGATTACTATGACATTGGTTTTTAAAACAAGTTTAGTTAGCATTGATGTACAGTCATGGGCATTTTTATCACATTTTATGATGCTGATTTGTGGTTGGGTAATCCTGTCAATGGTTGGTATTGGGGATGATTTAATAGGGATTGATTATAAATGGAAGTTTATCACACAAATTTTAGTTGCTTCGCTGTTGCCCCTTTCGGGTTTATGGATAAATGATTTGTATGGGCTTGGTTTTATTGTGAAGATTCCATTTTGGATTGGAATGCCTTTAACGGTATTTGTCATTGTGTTAATTATTAACGCAATCAATTTGATAGATGGCCTTGATGGACTTTGTTCAGGGTTAGTTTGTGTAAGTTGTCTGGTACTTTCAAAAAAGCATAGATTAATTTTTCTGTATAAACGTAAAAGAAGCTGTCTCAAAAAGACGGCTTCTTTACTTTCGTAGCGTCTCATATAGGCGCAAAACAACAGATCATCGGCCAGCATTGCTCTAATTGTCTAATGGTTTAAAATCTTACTGTCTTATTGTCCATCTAACTAAAGGACAAATACCACTCAAACCCAATTCAAACCCAATGTAAACCCAATATAAAACCATATCAAAGCCCTTTTGAATTGGGTGGATATTCTGGTCATGTTGACCCCTTTCTGGCAATATTGACCCCCTGATTTTTGGTTTACAGGATTGCCTACAAATGGCCTGACAATATTACTTCTTTTTTCTTAGACTTTCACCTTTAAGTTCGATCCGGTGGGATGTGTGAACTATCCTATCCAGAATAGCATCCGATAATGTATCATCCCCAATCACAGCATGCCAACTGGCCACAGGTAATTGGCTTGCAATGATTGTTGAACATTTGGCATGTCTGTCCTCTATGATTTCCATCAGGTCAATCCTTTGCTGTTGGTCGAGGTTTACCAGGCCGAAGTCATCCATTATAAGCAGTTCTACCTTGGAGAGTTTCATAAGAAGCTTGTGGATCGATCCATCCAACCTGGCCATTTTTGTTCTCAAAAGCAATTTTTGCATACTGAAGTAAGCGACTCTCTTACCTTGGGCACAAGCCCTGAGCCCCAGAGCAGACGCCATGAAAGATTTTCCGCAGCCTGTTGCACCAACGATAATGATCGGCTCGGCCCTTTCGATATATTGGCCTGTGGCCAAGTCCATCAATTGGATCTTGTCGATCCCCCTGGATGGATCCATATTGATCTCTTCAATAGAGGCCTGGTAACGGAAGGCTGCATTCTTCTTTAACCTCTCGAACCGCAGTTCGAAGCGACTGTCAGATTCGGCCTGCAGCAACAGGGTAAGGCCTTCTTCCAGAGCCAGTTTTCCGATCTGCCGTGTTTCTTTCATCGCTTTCCATTGACGCTCCATTCCATGGAAGCGGAGCGTGTTCAATTGTTGTTCTACATTCATCTGTTTCTAAGTTTTATAGTTCATTTTTATGAGTAATAGGATGCTCCCCTGATATTTTCATGTTGTGGCAATTGCTTGTTATCCGCCCCCTCTTGCTGTTGCTCCACCATTCCGTTTTCCAATATTCTTTGTAGGAACTTATAGGACAGCATGTCGTTCCTTAAGGCAATTTCACATGCTTTGAAGAATGTTTCCCCATAGCTACGGTGCAGCCTAAAGAGTCCTTCGCACGTTCTGTAGAGTTGTTCCGGATATCGGTCACTTTGTCCAAAGACCCGAACGACCAGTAAGTGAAAGTCCGAATGGATATCCAGAGCGCGCTTGATATAATAATCTGGCGAACGGGTTCCATACTGCTGGTGCTTGGAAGCAAGGTGTTCGGGATGCGTCGAGTATTTGTTGGCAACAAAACTCCTGCTGTGCAGGGCTACCTGTACGTTCTCAATATAGATGTGGACTAAACGCTCAGTATAGACCACTAGGGCCTGTTTGCCAATATGGACATAAGGAACGCTATAGGAATGCCTGTCCCTTTTGAGATGTACATGTCCATTGGTTCCCACTTTGAGGGTCGTATAATATTTCATCGAAAAGCGGTCGCGGGGAAGCGGTCTGAGACTGGATAGCTCGTTGCTGAGAAACCGTTCCTGACGGCAATAGTTCCTGTCCTGCATTCTGGTCTGGTTCAATCTCTCGATACACTCTCCGATAGCAAGGTTGAGTGAGGGGAGATCAAAGAACTGCCTGTTGCGTAACCGGGCAAATACCTGGGTATAGATGATCTTCACATGGTTCTCTACGGCACTTTTATCCCGGGGCCTGGCAGGTCTTGCAGGCACTACGACCGTATCATAATGGTTTGCCAGATCTTCCATGGACCTGTTGATCTCTGGTTCATACCGATCGGTTCGTATGACGGCTGACTTGAGGTTGTCCGGGACAATCGCTCTGGGGACCCCTCCAAGAAACTGCAGGCAGCAGTCCAGTGCATAGAGAAAATCGGAGGATCGCTGACTGGGAACGGCCATGGCAAAACAATAGTTGGAATATGGTAGGCACGCAACAAATATCTCGCATAAAATGATTTCACCAGTCTCATGGTCGATGTAACCCAGCTTCTTGCCGGAGAAATCGATGAAAAGCTTGTCACCGGGTTCGTGGTCCAGTATCATGCTTCCATCGCGACGTGAGACCAGTAATTGCTTTAGATGGAAACAGAACTGGGCATAGCTATATCCCTGTGGATGAGCTACTAAATACTCTTCCCACAAAAGTCTCCGGTTTACACCTATTCGTGATAGTTCTTTTTCAAAATAAGGAAGCCTTTCTTTTAGATACTCGAAACGCTCGTCCCGATAGGCGGGGTTCCCCGATCTGAGCATCCGCTCAAGAACTGGATCTTCCAACTCCAGTATCCTTTCCAGAGACAGATTCAGGTCCGTTACCTTCTTTAGATAGGACTTTACCGTATTCTTGCCGATGGATAGATGACGGGCTATTGTTTTAATGGGATAATTCTCCCTGTGCAATCGTATTAACTGTTTGATCTGACTCATGGGTCTTGATTTACCGGCCATTGGAATATATCGATTAGGTCTAGCCCAAATAAACCAAAAAACAGAAACCCATGAAACATGAGTGCAAAAGGGGTCAACATCGTCCAGAATAAAATGACCATATCTCGAAAGAGGGGTCAGCTTGCTCCAGAATAAATTGTTCAAACCCTTATTTGAGGGGTCAATATCCGCCAGAATGCCATGCTTTAACAGCCTCTAAATGCAGATGGTGATTTCTTTTTCGTCCAGATTGCTGGGGTCAGCTTACTCCAGAATATCCAATTACCTTTGGAGTTATTAAAATTAATGTACAGGATTTGTTTAGACATAACGTGCCCCACATAGTTTTTTACGATTGATATTCTAGCGAGCTACGAACTCGAATTTAGAAGTAACATGCCCATAGCTAATAATTTAATAATTACCGATTCTCTTTACATGAAAAAGTTCTTCTTTTCCCTCTTGGCAATTTGTGTTTGCCATACTTCGCAATCAAAAACGTTCATCGATCCTAGTGAGCCTCCAAAGAAACCAACATACAGAAATTTACGATTCAGTAACATTCAAGATTATTGGTTTGTCAGTCTCAGCTCTGGTGCTGCAATTTATTTTGGCGATCATGATAAGCAACTCGAAATTGAAGAACGGTTTAGTCCAAAGTTCGAAATCTTCGCTGCTAAGCGGTTTAATGATAGTTTTGGTTTACGGCTGAACATAGGAGGTATAGAATATAAGGGTTTGACAAAAAATAGAAGCCTGTCTACCGGAAAGATATTCGACCCAAAACAACGACTGTTGCACCAGCGACTAAAATATGTCAGTAGGAATGCTGACCTGTTAATAAATGTGTCAAATGATTTACATGGCTATAACTATAATCGGACCTATAACTTTATCCCATTTGCTTCGATAGGGCTTATCGTCGGATTGGACCATGCTAAAGCCACTTGTTTAAGCCCCGGAATGGGAATCTTACAAACATTTAGGTTGAATGATCATTTAGATATCCACCTGGATTTGCGCGGAAACATACATGGAGATGGTTTTGATGGGGAACATGGCGGACGAGACTTCGATGTAACCCTTGCTGCATTGCTGGGAATAAATTTGAAATTGTGGTAAACATATGGATAAGTATTCTACTACATTTATCTAATTCTATAGTCTTGGTACTCTTTTTGGAACAAGACTATTTTTATCTTTACTATCATTCAAAAACTATAGCGCACTTTGCTTTTATTCGAATATGAAAAACCCGAAAACAATACTACTCTTATGTGTCGTCTCAATTGCTGGAATTTTGTTATCCTGTAATCAGGAGAAGAAGTCCAATACGGCCGTAAATACAGAAAATAACTCATCGACTGAGTACAAGCCTCCTCAAGTACCTTCTAACTTAACGAGTAAGGAAGAGCAACTCAATTATTTGTTTAATCACTATTGGGATAATTTCAATTTTAGCGACACGGCGAAGATAATCGACTCTGAATACGCTGAGCAAGCCTTCGTGAATTACCTTGCTATTTTCCCAGCTGTTTCCCCATCACAGTTGAAGGAAGGAATTACAGATTTCTTAGATCAAGCGAAGCAGGAACAAAAAGGATTCGACTTCTTCAAAAAGAAATTAGATAGCTATCTCTATGACCCTAATTCGCCGATGCGTAGTGACTCGTATTACGAACCTGTACTCGAATATTATACAAGCTCTGATAAGGTCTCAGCGGACGAGAAAACGCGTTATAGGATATTGTTAGATCTTGCACGTAAGAACAAAGTGGGTTCAACAGCAACAGATTTTATTTATCAAACGAAAGAAAAGGCAATCAATAAGCTTCACGACCTTGAAAACCCATTAATATTGCTTATGTTTTATGAACCGGGCTGTAGCAATTGTGAGCAAGTAATAGGCGTATTGAAAGAACAGGAGTCAATCAATCAAATGATTGCTAATAAACACATGCAGATCCTTGCTATCTATCCCGAGGGTAATTTAGAAATATGGAATGACTATGCTGCAAACATTCCTTCAAACTGGATCAATGGGGTGGATGAAAGGCAGGAGGTTCTGAATAAAGGGCTGTATGATCTAAAAGCTTCTCCGACAATTTATCTATTGGATAAGGATAAGAAAGTTATTCTGAAAGATACTGACTTAAACGCCTTAGGAAATTACTTAGCGTCTCAAGGCTTATAGCATTAGCTGATATTAGCCTCTATTTTACCAATCTAATCTAAAGAAATACTAAAATAGAGGTTTTCTTAAATAGCTTTCTTAAAGTAGAATGTAATACCTGCGTCTAAATCGTTGACTTGCGAGGTTAAAGACAGCATATTAATTCGTTTAATTCAATATATCTGCTACATTTGTCGACGTCGAACTTAGTTTATTATTTCTCGTCGCAGAAATTTGAGTTAAAGGAAGAAACATGTTTAAAACAACTACCGCTTACGATCCGAATAAGACTTCTTATCCTATCTTGATTGCCATTTGTTTGGCGCACTTATCCAACGATTTAATACAAGCCGTTATCCCGGCCTCATATCCCTTATTGAAGGAAAATTTCCATTTGAACTTTGCTCAAATTGGAATTATAACTTTCTGTTTTCAATTGGCTTCCTCTTTATTGCAGCCTATCGTGGGTATGTATACAGATAAGCACCCGAAGCCATATTCGCAAATTATTGCCATGATGTTTTCCTTCGTGGGGATTATCGCTTTGTCCTTCGCCAACAGTTACTATGCGGTACTGTTCGCGGTGACAATGGTCGGCATAGGGTCATCCATCTTTCATCCCGAATCTTCTCGTGTAGCATACTTATCATCAGGTGGTAAGCGAAGTTTAGCTCAATCAATATTTCAGATAGGTGGAAATACAGGAACTGCATTAGCGCCATTGTTATTGGCTTGGTTCGTCATCCCGGCAGGTCAGCGGAATATACTATGGTTTATCGTCGTCGTGTTAATTGCCCAATTAATTCTAAGCTACATCGCAAGATGGTATGTCAAAGTCTTAGAGTATGCTAGGACACAAGCCAAGAAGCAGATCAAGCTTCCAGACCTATCGCAGACTAAAATTGTGATGTCTATCGTGGTTTTACTTTTATTGATATTTTCCAAGTATGTATATGTAGCGAGCATAACAAGCTATCTGCAATTCTACATGATGGATAAATTTGCTATTTCGGAGATTGCGGCTCAAGTTTATCTTTTCTACTTTCTTATCGCTATCGCGGTCGGTACGCTATTCGGAGGCTTCTTAGGCGACCTTATTGGTCGTAAATACATAATTTGGTTATCTGTATTAGGATGTGCACCTTTTACCTTGATGCTTCCTTATGCAAATGAAATGTGGACCGGTATTCTGGTTTCTGTTATTGGTTTAATCATGGCATCAGCATTTCCGTCCATCCTTGTATATGCGCAGGAACTGCTTCCAAAGAAAATCGGAATGGTTTCCGGGTTGTTCTATGGCTTCGCATTTGGAATGGGAGGCCTAGGGGCTGCGATTTTAGGATGGTTTGCTGATAAAACTTCCTTGGAAAGTATCTATTTGGTATGTTCCTATTTGCCTCTTTTGGGGATTGTGGCTTATTTTCTTCCAGATATGAAGAAGATTAAATACAAAGATGCTTAATCCTCCTTCAGTTGGCATAACCATATGGTGGCACCGCCACAATTAGGATCTGATACTACATGCTGAATGACCGAGAAACCTTGCTCATTGAGTAGAGAATTATATTCTTGTTTGCTCAATGATGCATGATAGAGATTTTGGCCGCTATTCATTCCCCAGGCTTCGCCTTCGTCAGCACCACTCGTGAATAGCAATATGCCCTTTATTTTAAGATGCTTTTTGAATAGTGGAAACATGTCGCGTTGCTCTTGCTGCGCGAGGTGAAAGAAGCTATGCCATGCGATAATAGCATCAAATTTTTCATCTATATCAAGATCACGCATATCCTGATGAATAAAATCTCCATCCGGAAAGTTCCTTCGCGCGATTGCAAGCATAGCGCTGCTTGCATCAACTCCGCATAGCGAATAACCTTTTTCCTTGAAGTATCCGTATATGGGCTCGCCAGTTCCACAACCAAGGTCTAAAATGCGTGAATTCGTAGGGATATGCTCAATCAAGCGATCTAAGTAGGGTTTTTCCATTAAATCCTTACTTCGATTTGTTGAGAACCAATCAGCAATGATATCATAGTTCTTGAAGACATCACTTTTCATATTCTTATTTTTCGTAGCGTATGTTATTCAAAGCCGATGCTATACTTCTTATATCCTAATCCTTCCATAAGGGGTTTGAATATATCGACTGCATTTTTCTTGGTTTGCTCAAGAATATCCGACTTTTTCACTTGTTTCGTAATTTCATTTTCTGCCGCTTTGAATGCTTCGTCTACCATATTTGCTTCCCTGAAAAATGCCATCTTCGTATCATAAACCTTCGACTCTTTATGATCAATCTTTACGTAACATATTTCTGTATTGGGTAGCTTTATATGGACAGAGTCCTCCAATACTTCAACGTCTTCCGACTTCAGTTTACTTAAATCCACGCAACCAACAGCGTCAGCCTTGATTATAAGCAACACACTAGCGTCTGGAAGAAATTGTGAGATCACCTTATGTTCTACGACATCCGATAGTCGATATTTCACCAATTCCAACTTGCCCATAGATTCTATGCGCTCTAGTAATACTTGATGATTGCTTACCGTATTTGTTTTAGGTTTGCTGATTTGCCAAATGAACCATCCTAATCCAACCACAACCAACAATAAGATAATTACCTTTAATAGTTTTGTCATCATACTTCCTTTAAGTCAAATAATAGACCACAATCTATTATTTGTGTTATTAGACTGTAAAGACGAGGTTAAGATTGTGTTGGTAACTAAGTATTTACAGTTATCTAGCATAACATGACATAATAGCAGTAACTTTTAATCCTTAAAAATATCGCCATAACTTAAATGAAAAGTATCATTAATAATGAGTAGTTTTAATATAGATATTTAATCATATATGCTATCTATTAGAAACAAGAATCTCGTATTATTCGTCTTTCTCTTAATACAGTTTTGCTGGCCTATATTTGCACCGGCTCAACTTGTTTCGGCACCTGAGGTATTTGAAGAGCCACGGCAAATCGCTCCTGAACGTTTTACCGTAGAAAGTCTACCAAGTCCGAAGAAACAGGGACAAGATTTCTACGTGACGAATCCGAACGCTGTTCTGTCTTCAGAAACGGTTTTCAAACTTGATCGCATGTCCAAGCTTATTGATTCGCTGACCGGCGCTGAGTTTGCTATTGCTGTTGTTAATGATTACGAAGGAGATAGTGACTTTCAATTTGCGCTAGACCTATTCAACAAATGGGGGATTGGAAAGAAGGACGCGGACAATGGGCTACTGTTGTTTCTGGCGATTGATCGTCGAGAGTATCGTTTCATAGCCGGTTATGGTATGGAGTCAGTGATGCCAGACGCTTATTTAAAGCGAATTGGGGAAAAGTATCTGGTACCTAAATTTCAAGTCGGCGACTACGATCAAGGGGTGCTGGATGCAGCTACTATCATCAGCGAGGTTCTTATGTCGCCTGATATCAGAGAAGAGCTGGAAGCCCGTTTACCGGAAGCAACGCCGTTTTGGAGCTTTCGAAATGTATATTTTAAGAATTCACTATTAGTGTTGGGAATGTTCGCTTTCTTCTATTTAGTGGTTCACTTTGTTTCATCCAGACTCATAAAGAAACCGAACAAAAAATATCCTTATGTCCCCATATTTGCAGGATTGGGATGTATGGGAATTTTAATGTTTCTTACGGTTTTTTTATTTGCTTTCGTCTTCAATAACCTAGAGTTCATATATCAAAAAAAGCACTTACCTTATTTTGTATTCGTACTGGGGGGAATCATTCTGGCAATGAAAATAACCTATACCCGCACGAGCATTAGTAAGAGCTATACTGATACGGAGGAAAGGGCAAAAGCTATCAATAAGTTTCTGACATTCACATTTATTCCTATGATCTTATCGCCGCTAGCTTGGTTTGATTTAGTCGGTATCATATCAAGAAAAGCAAAAGATAGAAAGCGATTTGTTCCACCAGATAATTCTGGAGATTGGCAGCGTGTCAATCGGGATCTGTCGGAGAAGGAAATCAAGACTTATCTTAGTAAAGGAAATTTGAAGGAAGAAAGTATCAAATCTCGAAGCTATGAAATTTGGGAAAATCTTCGAACGAAGAAGATTACGCTTATACCTTGGGATATTAAATCTAGTTTTAAGGAATGTCCGCACTGCCATTTTTTTACCCTGCGAAAAGGGAAGCGGCATACGATTATTGCCGCAACCTATAGCAAGACTGGAAAAGGTGAAAAAGTTGATGATTGTGAGAATTGCAGTTATCGCGTAGTCATCGATACTTATACCATTCCCAAGAAGGTGAGAAGTAGCAGCAGTTCCTCGGGCGGTAGTTCATCGAGTGGCTCTTCCGGGGGAGGTAGTTCCTCAAGTGGAAGTTTTGGTGGCGGCTCATCGGGTGGTGGTGGAGCTGGCGGTAGATGGTAAAAAGATAACATCGATGAAAAATTATAAAATAAATATCCCCATAGCCGTGTTGTTAGTCCTGCTATTCATAGCGTACAAGAATAAAAAACAGGATAAACAGCCAATTGAGGTACAACAGGTTGTGTCGGTTGTAGACTCTGTTTCTGTAGGAGAAATTGTTTATGAGAATGACACATTATCCTTGTCTATAATCGATTCCATTGACTTTTTCAAAGCTAAGGCGCTATCGAAAGTGCCGAGTGAGCAAGACACGATTCCTTATATTAGCGATTTTTCCATCGCAAAGGAAATGCTTAAAGGCGAGGTAACTTTTGGCGGCTGGAATGACAGTTTTAAAGTAGACTCGAATATTGTAGGCGAATCGATCGCTTTTATTCGCTTCAATAATGGCGATACGATCAACCCGAACTTTTTAAAATATACTTGGGATGCTGGTTTCGTCCGTTATTATCCGTCGGAACGTATTCTCCTGATGGAAGGAGGTCATACGTCCGATTTCTCTATCGATTTAGAAAAACGTTTGGCCGATGTGGAATTAGTTGGAAATCCTGCCTATATCGTTGGATCGCCGTCTGGGCAATATCGCCTTAATGGGTGGTTTCCAGGCCAGGAATGTTCAGAATATTTTATTCAGAAAAAGGAAGGTAAGCGATATGTGCTACTTGCTAAACTACCATTAAGCATTTCTGATTATGGATTCGATCTTTGCACCTTAATCGATGTGTTTTGGAAAACGGATAAGGAGCTTTATTTCCGTAATCATTTTTTTGGAGACGTTGAAGATGAACGAATGCATTTCTTCAAAGTGCTCATTAAATAGTTGTCTTAAAAAAGAAAGACAGTAATGAGGCTGTTTACTAAAATGCCTCATTACTAAAGATTTGTTATGCTATAGATAATCTAGTTGATCAAGTTCTTGTCGTAGAGCTTCTCATTAATTTCCCTAAGTTCTGCTGTAGGAATCTTGATGACTTTTCGATCATAGGTCATGAGACCATTGGTTTCAATCTCTACATCTGTAGTTTGTGTGTAAACAGCTGCAGAAAGTCCTAGCTGTAATAGTTTGGTTAGATCCGTAATCAATTCCGAATAGCGTTTCTTTAGTTCTGCAACGCTCTTAAAGGATTGATATCCCCAGTTATCTTTTGCTTGCCAGGTATGTCCTTCAATGGGCAAACCTAATCCACCGAACTCACCGTTTGCCAAAATAAAGTCTTTACCGAATCTAGCAGGATCTGGCATAGCGGGCTCAGGATAGTTGTGGAGATCTAATATATCGCCAGGAGCAAGGTAGTTTCCTCCGCTTGCTCCATTAACAAGGCGAGAAGGATCTTTTTGCTTGGTCCATTCTACGATTTCTTTCGTTTTAAATTGTCCCCAAGCCTCATTGAACGGCACCCACACTACGATACTTGGAAAGTTATGCAACTGTGTCATGATGCTATTCCACTCTTTCTTGAATATAGCCTCTGACTCTGGCGTTCGGTCTTTATCTTGCTTTCCCGCGCGGAATTTACCGGGGTGCATGTCCCAGTTGTTGCCCCCTAGGTCTCCACTTGGCATATCTTGCCAAACTAAAACTCCGATACTATCGCAGTGTCTGTACCAACGAGCAGGCTCAACTTTAATATGCTTACGGATCATGTTGAAGCCCATTTCCTTGGTTTTTTCTATGTCGAATTTAAGCGCCTCGTCCGTTGGTGCTGTATGTAATCCATCGGGCCACCAACCTTGATCTAGGGGACCGTAATGGAAGAGAAACTCATCATTGAGGTACATTCGCTCAATCCCTTTCCGATCAGTTTTTTTCGAAATCTTACGCATCGCAAAGTAACTCTTAGCCTGGTCAACGACCTTGCCTTTCCGCATCAGCTTCACTTCTAAGTCGTAAAGTTTTGGGTTGCTTGGGCTCCATAAGCTGATATTTTCTAGCTTTAGCTGTTGAGTCTCAGTAGGCGCATTTGATGATTCCGCGATTTTCTTTCCATTATCGTAGGCGATGATGTGTAGAAGATCGCCCGCTTGGGCAGCCTCAATATCTGCAGAGAATGTTAAGCTGGATTGATCTACTTGAGGAGTTTGATGGGTACTTTTGATATATGATTTGGGTACTGATTCTAACCAAACTGTTTGCCATATACCGGAAACAGGGGTGTACCAAATAGAATGTGGTTTGTTTATTTGTTTTCCTCTTGGTTGAGGACCGTCGCTTGTAGGATCCCAAACGCGAACTGCTATTTGTTGTTTGCTTCCCTTTTTTAGAGCTTTGCTGATATCGACACTGAAGGAATTAAATCCACCTTCATGCTTCGCAACAGACTGCCCGTTGACAAAAACTTCGCATTGCCAGTCCACTGCGCCGAAATGAAGAATCGTTTTCTCATTTTTTAGTTTTTTGGAAAGAACGATATCAGCTGTATACCAAAGAGCTTGATCTTTATTCAGGCTCTTCCCAACGCCAGATAGCGCAGACTCGATAGCGTAAGGAACGAGTATATTTCCATCCCAATTCGTTGGTAATTGCGATACAGAAATATCGGTAACTGCGTATTTCCAAAGACCATTCAGATTCTGCCAGTTGTTGGATCTTACCAATTGAGGTCTGGGATATTCCGGATGAGGTTGTTTAGGGTCGACTTTAGTCGCCCATTCCGTCAGAATCTTATCGCCCGAGGGTTTCCATTCTTGGGCATGCCCGTAGGATAGAGTCATTGCCATTAGACAGGAGAGTATAACTGATCTTCTAATCATAAGTGATTTGTTTAGGTATATGCTTGATTAAAACTATCACGTTTCCATTGAAGCACAAACAAGATTGAAAGTTCTTGATCGTCTTTGAAAACAGACACTTTCAGAAAAATAGGTTTCTTAATGCAATATAACTAAAATAACCAGATTAGTTCAAACAGCTATCCTGTGCTGTAGGCCAAACTATTCAACCTCTAATCGCTTCTGCGACCAGACCAATAAAGATATGTGTACAGTAAGAAAACAAGTATTCTGAATAAATTAGTTCTTTAGTTCTTTTAAGCGCGTCAATCCCTCTAGGAAATAATAATCAGCGTACGTTAGTGGTACATCGACTTCCGAGTTATGGGGCTGGCTTCCAACGCTGTGTTTCAACAGAAATCCGCCATTCGTACCGTAATCTGCGAAATAAGCAGGAGAAGCTAAGGTTTCAAGTGTTTCCTTTGCGAAACTTAAAAATAGCGCTTTATCCTTTGCTTTAGAAAATGTCGAAAGTTCAATCAATGCTGATGCAACGATGGCAGCAGCGGATGCATCTCGCGGGATATAATCTAATTGACGTTTTGGAAAGTCAACGTCGGAACGATAGCCATCCTGATGTGCATTAAAGTCCCAATAAGGAATCTTATCAGACGGTATATTAGGATGGTTAATATAGAATTTAGCGGCTTGCTGCGCAGTTTTCAGATATTCGGCTTTTTTAGTCTCTCGGTACATCATGGTAAATCCATATATTGCCCATGCTTGTCCGCGCGACCAAGTCGACTCGTCGGCATAGCCTTGATTCGTTTGATGATGAATTGCTTTTCCGTTCTTATCATAGTCAACAACATGGTACGTAGAGTAGTCTTTCCGGAAGTGGTTCTTCATGGTCTTATCGGCATGAGATATCGCGACCTTCCTATATTTCGGATCGCCTGTTAAGTCAGAGGCATAGCAGAGCATCTCCAGATTCATCATATTGTCGATTATGACAGGGTATTCCCAAACCGTTTTTTCATCCCAAGCTTTCTTTTTATTCCATGATTTTATCAAACCTACTTTCGGATCGAAGCGACGCAGTGCGGTATTTGACGAATGAATGATAATGTCTTGATATTCTTTAATCTTTGTAGGGTCATTTGAATATTTTATTCCGTTTCCATAGGAACAATACATAACGAAGCCAATATCATGATGCTGGTCTAGATCTTTAGCTTTTTCCAAATCCTCAGTCCATTTGATCGCTTCTGCTTTGGTTTGTTCATTTCCTGATTGGTGGTATAAGAACCATAATGAGCCCGGAAAGAATCCTCCTGTCCAATCCCATTCATCAGTTCCTTTCAGTTTGCCCTCTTTATCTATGGTGCGTGGGAATCGTTTCAAGACCTCAGCTTCCTTACAAAGAGATTCATATTGCTTCTCCGCCGACTTAAAAGCTTTATCAATAAAATTCGTTTGGCTTGGAATCATATTGATAAAAAGAACAGCACTTGCTGCGGCTACAATAGGGATAGTTTTTAATTTGTTCAAGCTTATTTTCATAGGTCAGATGTTAGTGGGTTATTTCGTCAACAGAAGATACACTAAGGTGTTTCGGCGGGCCTTCTGCTTCTTATTTTATACTGAAACGGTAGACTCCTTTCTTTGTTGTCGTCTTTGCTTTCAAGCTTAGGCGATAAATCTGATTGCCCCAAACTTTGCTTAATCGAATATCATCCTGCTCAATTGCTTCTACCGATGCGTCGAATAAAGACTTATCATAAGATAGGGCATGGGCACCGTCGTTAAGTTCCACAATTCCGGTTTTTAACCTTGGCTCTTTTGCCAACAGAAAATGAATAACATGCTCCGTTAGTGGACTTTCAATATCAAACTGATCGGTAATTAGCAAGCCTTTATTCTCGACTCTATATTTGCGTATCCAAGAGTTGATCTTAGCTTCTTTCGGATAGGCTCCAGCAATCTCAAGCTCAAATTCCCGCTTTTTGGCGTCAAACCTGTTGTTTTGTGATTTATATTGTGCGCCAAAGCGTTGTTGATATCCATTAATTCGAGGAAGATTGTGGTAATCGCTTTGCATCGTCCAGATATCGTAACGTTCCTTCGAAAATGTTTTTTTATTATAGGTGCCGACACCCGCGTCGATAAATACCGGTTGTTCACCCAAGAACAGCAGGAAACTGCCGACGTCATTGTGGTTATGACTTTCTTTGTTGAATCCGCCTTTGGCGGCAAAGAATAGGTTTTGATCTCGTATATAGAGAAATTCTGTTTCCGGATACCATTTATAAGCGTTTGTTGGAGTGGAGGAAGATTCCAGAGCAATGTGTTGAAAGGTCGCTAAATCCTCTAAACTTCGAAAGGCATCTCTGCCAAATCTAAATTTCGTTGGCTCCTTATCGTGAAGGTATTTGGCAAATCGTTGCATTTCTTTGCTGTTAACCGAACGGCCATAACGGTAGATCAATAGCGGATCGGCAGTACTTTTTGCAGAGGCATCGGCGAAATTAACAACCCATGAATCACCGCTGATATAGGACTGGGCGATATATTCGCCCATGTCTTTGATCATTTGTTGATCAAAGAAGTTGACTTTATCCCCTGTAGCCAATGAAAGGATCATAAGATAATCGTAGAATTTTCCTGCAGCATGTCCCCAGTAGGACGGGCCTTCCTCACAAGCGCCATCATGCTTGATATAGTTGATGAATTTATCAACCGATTGCATCGTTTTGTAAATCCCTGCGACTTTCTGCTGTTCATTGTCTTCGATTAAAAGCAAGCAAGTCAGTACGTTGAAATTGCACCAAGGATTCCAGTTGTTAACCACTTGTGCTGGCGTTATGTCGAAGGCCTGCCACCACATGTCATTTCGTGTCAAATAAGGTTGTATTACACGCGCTTTAATGTTCGTTTTTAGACGGGAAGCAATCTCCGGATTTACCTTATCCATTTCTGCCTTAAAGAAGTAATGAATCCATGAGAGCATAGAACCCATATCACCTGCAACAAGGTCAACCACATGAGTGTCCGACTGCGGCAAGCTTCGCTTGGAAGATTGATACCCCGGGACGTGTGCGGATAATGACCAGGTGCTTATTTCTGTGAAGTACCAAACCCCATTTATGATTTGATCGAGAAATCGTCCCTTGCCCTCAGCAAGCTCGGCAAGAAATAACTTGCTCAAAGCCTTTGCATTTTCATTCATAGGCTTTTCCATAATTACTCGAGAGCCGTTACGTTCAAACGCAAGGTAATCTGTCGCTTTGACGACTTGCCATTGGTACTTTAAACAAGCTTCACCTTCTTCAATCAAAGTATTATAGACAGAAAGGGTTAAAGCTTTCCAGCCGTGACGATCCTGGTAATCCGGATAGGGAGCCCATTTTTTTGAGCTTGATAAACTTTTCCGTATATCTTCTTCTGAAAAGCTTTTCGTCAATAAATTTAGCTCGACTTTTGGGTTCAACATTCCTTTTGAAGGAATAGCTATCAACAGAATAAAAATAAAAAGAAGGAAGCGGCTCATTTCAATTGGTTAAAAAAGGTTATGCAATTCGCTATTCTAAAATACTATTACATATAGATATAACGAGATAAAAGTAACGAAATCGATTTCATACGCTTCGTGACTGTGAATTGTTAATTGAGAAAACTTTTTTTCTGAAAACTTTCTTTTTTGTTGGTTATACTTGCTAATTTTCTATAGAATTTTAACTCCACTACACTATACTATTATGCTTCTAAAAACTATTAATTCTACAACTGCTTTTATTATTGCATTGTCATCGGTTTCTTTTGGACAGGAAAAACTCACAATAGATCAATTGCATGCAAAAATCGAAAACTTAAATTCACAGATTAATGGCCTGCAAGCTGCAGTTCACAAGCTCGAAGATCGCATTCCTTATTACGAAGGCGTATTACAATTACAGCAATCTGAACCGAAAATCAAATCGAAAACATACGAAGTCATCCTCAATAAATTACAGTTTGATTCCGATGCTAACAATATTTTCATAAATGGCATTATTAAGCAACATACCGCTACGACAGGATACAGACCGATACAGGCGCATGATATTCATATAATTACTCCTGAAGGAAGAATTATTAAAACTGATTTTGCAATGAATGGAACGACGCATTTATTTGTTGACAAGCCAGAAATTGATATTCCCTATGCTTTTACAATGACTTTCCCATTGGAAGTTAAAATCCCTAAGCTTGCCATGCTGAAATTTGAAATAGGTTCTGGGGCAGGAAATGAAGCGTTTGTTTTCAAGGGTCTGACTGTAGAATAATTACTATTTAGCGTCCCAAAAGTCCGCATAGAAATCGGGGATGTCACTATTTTTTATAGCATTCCTTACGGACGATTTATTAAAATCTAACTGTATGATCTCTGGGACTATGCGGTCTTTGCAAATTTCAATAATCAAATAGGAAGCGTCTCTATTCGCTTCTTTTGATCGACCCACCGATCCACAATTGATAGCCCATTTGGTGTCGATTGCTTTGATGAAGGAGTAATGTGTATGCCCCATGACTAATGCATCGGCTTGCTCTCGCTCCAACAGAAATGCAAAGGTTTCATCGGGCTCATCTTCATAGAGGTGTTGATTATTGCTGTCGGGATGAGCATGAACCAGCAATATCTGCCAATGCTTGTTTCCAATTCTATAATCCAATCGAATTTGAAAAGGGAGTTCACCTAGAAAGATTTTATTATCGCCAGTAACGATAGCTTTGCTGTGATTGATAGCGATTTCTCTCACTCTTGCTTCCTCGGGAGAATGATGCGCCAAAGAGACTATAGCACTATCTTCTGCGATCCATTGGTCATGATTTCCCTGTATGCAAGGGATATTTAATGTCTTAATTAAGTGAATGCATTCATTTGGCCAGGGTGCAAAGTCTGTCAGGTCGCCCAAGCAATAGACTTGCTGGATTTCTCTAGCCTGAATATCGTCTAGCACATTAATCAATGCTGGTAGATTTCCATGTATATCCGAAATGATCGCTATTCTCATCTTGACCAAAATGTTATCTGAATTTCGGTAAATATGCTTTAAAATCAGTAATTACTGCTATCGATTATAGGTAATGATACGCGCTTTTTACTGAATTTCAGCACTTTATCACTTATTCGCTGTTCGCGCAAATCAATATTTTGTAATTATTATTTATCGATTTAATTATGGAGAATGTCGTGTTTTTGCATCTCATAATTATAAGTTAACTAAAACCGTTTTTAAGGGTTTTAAAAAAAGATTTAAGTAAAAACAATAAATTGTATATTAGGAATACTTATGGCAGGAACCTTTCTAATCGACGAACAAACCTTAAAAGATATTCAACTGCGTGATTATAGTGGAAGAACAATCTATGATTTTTTTGATCAAGCCATTACTGAGGGTGGGCAGGATTACTTTCGGGATGTCTTTTACACGCCCTTGTTCAATATTGAAGGTATCAAGGATCGACAGAAGAAAATTCGTCGCCTAGAACCTGTTGCAAATGTAGATTTTCCGTTTTATCGTGTCATCGTTAAGGATTTGGAGAAGTATATCCATGCTTCCCACTCGGGCGCGAGTCATGGCATAAGTTTTCTTGACTTCCTCGGTGTTCGCTCCCCAATATACTATTATCGAAAGCGCTCTATATTAGAAGCCTCAGAGTTTCTAATCTCGTCGATGAAGTTTTATCAGGAAGTCAACAAACATCAGGTTTATGAGGACATGACGGAAATGATCAATTTGACGAACGACTGCCTCAACCAAATATATAAAGGGAAAAAGCATGTAACCGACAAACTTAAAGTCAATATATTTAATATTGAATCGCTCGACCGATTAATTCGTTATGAGTTAGCTCCAAAGTTGAAGAAGTTGATACGTTTCTTTTTTGAAGTGGACGCCTACCTGGCTGTAGCCAAAATATCAAAAAGCTTAGGATTCTGTTATCCAGAAGTTTACCCTAAGAATGAAACCGGCGAGATCAAGATGGAAGGTGTTTATCATATTTTTCATAAAGCGCCCGTAAAAAATGATATTTCATTGAAACAGGAGAAGAAGATTTGGTTCCTGACAGGGGCAAATATGGCGGGTAAATCCTCGATTATCAAATCTATTGCCTCCGCACTTTACCTTACGCATATCGGCTTTCCTGTGCCTGCAGATACTATACAAACCGATCTTATCGACGGGGTATTTACGAGTATCAATTTGCAAGATAATCTAGAGTTGGGGTATAGCCATTTCTATGTGGAAGCGATCCGTTTAAAGGAAATCGTCGATCAATTGCCAGTGGATTCGAATGCGCTCATTATCCTTGACGAACTTTTTAAAGGGACAAATCATAGCGATGCGTCAAATGCTATTCTTGATGTCATGAAAAGCCTTGCGGAAGTCGATGGCCCCTATGTAATTGTGTCATCGCATATTACCGAGCTCTCCAAACAGCTTCAGGAGGTGCCTTCCATTGATTTTATGCGGATGAAGATAGAAGGTGATGAAAATGGATTGCCAGTATTTACGTATAAGATTGCCCCTGGTATTGCTGAAGAGAAGCTAGGGATGTGGCTCTTAAAGCAAAGTGGCGTATTTACTTCTATTGATCGGCTAAAGGGGGATAAGTAGGGTGGGCGACCATTTATTCCTATCATTAGGCTCAAAACGTATCAATACATAATTTTCTAGAATTGAAAATTATATCACCCTTGACATTTGCTAATGGGAATGTTGTAAAGTTTGATTATTTCAGGATTTATCGTATTGATATATAGTTGTATATAAGCAAATACAAATTGTAGATGCCAATTTGTAATTATCAATTTTGTACAAAATATGTCTTTTTCTGATTAGGGTTTCATTTACTTTTATGGTATTAGCCTTGCGTATAGCCATAATGCTAACGCTGTAAAACCAAAAAATCTATGAAGAAAAACTCTTTTATTCCAAAAATCGCTCTTGCTTTATGTGCAGTTTGTTTCACGGCCGCCAGCTATTCGCAAAACAGTCTTCCGAAGCAAGCGAAAATGAAGCCCGAAGTATTAAAGGATAAACTTAAAGGCGGATGGGCTGGTCAAGTGATAGGTGTAACCTTTGGTGGCCCAACTGAATTTAAATATAAGGGCACTTATATTCCGGATAATAAGGTGATTCCTTGGTATGATGGTTATATCAAGAAAACCATGATCGAGTGGCCAGGGCTGTACGATGATGTCTATATGGATCTCACCTTCGTGGATGTAATCGAGAAGAAAGGAATTGACGCACCGGCGGCAGATTTTGCTAACGCTTTCGCCAATGCGGAATATGTTCTTTGGCATGCAAATCAAGCGGCCCGCTATAATATATTGAATGGTGTGATGCCGCCTGAGTCGGGACATTGGCTTAACAACCCACATGCTGATGACATCGATTACCAAATCGAAGCTGACTTTGCAGGGTTAATGAACCCCGGCATGCCGAATTCGGCTTCTGATATATCGGATAAAGTTGGCCATATTATGAATTACGGCGATGGATGGTATGGCGGTGTTTATGTCGGAGCATTGTACACTATCGCTTATATCTCTGATGATGTCAATTTCGTAGTCAAGGAAGCCTTGAAGACCGTGCCAGCGCAGAGTGATTTTTATAAATGTATAGCAGACGTGATCAAATGGCATGCTCAATATCCGAATGATTGGAAGCAAACCTGGTTCGAGCTGCAGAAGAAATGGTCAGAAGCGCATGGATGTCCGGACGGAGCATTTGGCCCATTTAATATCGATGCAAAGATCAATGCAGCCTATATCGTACTTGGATTATTGTATGGGGAGGGTGACTTCACCAAGACGCTAGAGATATCGACGCGAGCAGGGCAGGACTCCGATTGTAATCCTTCGAATGCTGGAGGTGTTTTGGGGACTATATTAGGCTATGATAAAATTCCGACTTATTGGAAAATGGGACTTAAAGAAGCCGAAGATATCAACTTCAAGTACACCGATATTTCTTTAAATAAGGTTTACGAGATTGGTTATAAACATGCTATTCAGATGATTAAGAGGAATGGTGGTAAAGTAGGGGCTAATGAGATTGTGATCAATGTACAGCAACCAAAGGCTGTTCGCTATGAAAAAGCGTTCGAGGGAACCTATCCGATTGAGCGTATGAATTTGGGCAGCAGAAAACTGACGTCAGAACATGCTTTCGATTTCACCGGAACGGGCATCGTGATCAAGGGAAATGCTGCTAAAGATGCAAACATCACGGAAGAGTACACGCTTGAATTGACGGTTTACATCGATGGCAAAGAAGTGGAACGCACGAAAATGCCAACGGATTACCAAACGAGAAAGCACGAAATCTTCTGGAAGTATCAGCTACCAAAAGGAAAACATAATGTAAAAGTCGTCGTAACGAACCCTAAAAAAGGGTATCACATTCGAATGACCGATGCGATTATCTACTCTGACGCACCAATCGATGGGATTCATTTCCATGAGGGCAAAGCTCATTAGATAACATCGTCGAGAATTATGCCGAAGACGAATAAGGGAATTCAAATAATCAACCTTTAGTTATAGGGCTTTCATAGGCTATTTAGAGCCCAATGAAAGCCCTTTCCAGTTGGGTCTGCTTTGGGTTTGTATTGGGTTTGAAAGGGTTTTTAAAAGGGGAGTAGGTTGAAGTAGGGTAGTACATCCTTTGTTGAACAACTATACAAGAAAAGCCAAGTCTACTGACCTGGCTTTTTCATTCGCGTTATTTATAGGGGTTTGTTATTAGAACGTTAGCACAATTTTACCTCTAGTGTGACCTTCTAATATCTTGCTATAGGCTTCTGCTGCATTTTCAAATGGGAATGTACTGTCGATTTCCCAGGTAAATTTTCCAGCTTCGATGCCATTGACTACATGTTGTAAATTTTGTGGATTTCTTTTCACCCAGAAAGGTACTACACGTTTTGAAGAAGTCGGTTTTCCTGCAATTGTACCGATAACTCCGTCTTCTTTTACGACCTCAAGAGACACCTGTGTGGCTTGTTCATTTCCGACCATGTCGATGGATGCATCGAATGCGTTCGGGAAGACTTCTTTGATTCGTCCTGTTAATCCGTCTCCGTATTCTACTGCGGTAGCGCCTAGGGAATTCACGTATTCCAGGTTTCTTTTTGATGACGTTCCTACAACGGTTATACCTCTTTCTTTCGCTAATTGAACGATGATAGAACCGACACCGCCAGACGCGCCATGTACTAATAATGACTTGATAGGTCCAATTTCATCAAGCACTGTTGTTGCTGTTTGTGCAACACCAGCAATAGAGCCTGCTACTTCCCACGCGATATTTTCGGGACGACGAATAAGGTTTCCAACAGGAACATCGATTACCGTAGCATGGGTAAAACCATTTCCAGAGCCCAGAACAGCATCACCTACTTTAAAATCACTATGGTCGTCTGCGATCTCAATGATTTCTCCGGTGAATTCTGTACCGAATGTTTGCGGTAATCCAGCGTGCTTAAACTCGCCGGTCATGCGTCTTGCATCGATGGGATTGATCCCTGCTGCCTTGACACGGATTCTTGCAAAGCCCTGTGGTAGGGTATCGAATGTGATTTCCTGAAAATCTAGGACATCTGATGGTCCATATGATTTTGCGATAAGTACTTTAGATGTATGGGTGTTGTTTTCCATTTTATTTTCGTTTCGATATACAAAGGTAACTATCAGATTTTTTGATGTAGCATGGCTTACTTGAGGGTTACTAGTTTACTGGGGGTAACTAGTTTAGAGCAAATTACAGTGCTGGAGTAAATAGATTAATGTTCAAGTATTATTTAAAGGATCTATCCTTACACATCAATATAATGCCAATTCTCTTGCTATATTGGCTCTCGCTTGTTCCTCGTATCGTTCCTGAAACCAATGAGTCTTAAAAACTTGGTCTTTGGCTAAAAAGTGATTTAAGACTTTACGACGTCCGGACAGATAAATTATGTCAGGATATATCGCATACTCTTTCCGTATATTTTTTGTGTATTGCAAGTAATCTTCCCAGGGCTTCCCCAAAATGCTAAGATCTGCATCAACTAGGTAATTGAAGTCAGATTCTTGGTGAAGCTCGTGTTTTTTTGTAGCTAAAATCAACGCCACGATTAGATCGATTTGTTTATTATTTAGGCTTGTATTGATTAGTCGCTCTCTCGCATAGATAGCACTATCTTCCTCATTACTATTAGATTGGGGTGTGTAAATAACGTCATGATAAAATACAGCAAACCAGATTAAATCAATATTCACTAGCATTTCCTTTACCGCTTCCAATTCTGTTAGCATTGCTTCAATATGGTGTAAGTTATGGTAGTATCTTCCGTTGGAAAGATACTGATGCTTTAGCGCAGTCCAATACTGTTTGATAAGTTTATTATCGGTTCCGTATTTTGAATACAGCTCGATAAAATGTGATTCAAGATGCTTCATGATATTGAGGTAATTTTATGTCCATTCATTCAAGGAATTCTAAAACCTTACTTAACGTTTGTAATGAATGTAAGCGTTCAGGAGAGGAGTTAAACCAATTACTTTAAAATCGCTTGCAATTTGCGCTCTGTGATAAGTTGTATGGTTGATGATATGAAACAGTATATCGCGAACATTGCGTTCAAATTGCTGTCCTTGGCTATTTGTGTATATGCCAATATGGTCTAATGCATAGTTCTCCAAAATATCTTCACTAGACTTGAAATTCGTCAACTCGATTTCCAGCATGACTTCCTTCGGTTGATTCTGCCATACTGCAAATAATGGTTTTTCTCCAGCAATCCTATAGTTCCAGATGTAATGTGCATTCAGCATATGGCTCATTAAAGAAGTGGTTTTTTCAGAAACTTGTGAAGGGTCTTGATTTATAACATCAATTAACTGTCGATTGTAATAGGAGCTATATTCTAGAAGTTCTTTAAAGAAATCTTTCATGTTTGGTGCATTTATTAGACATGAAGATAAAGAATTCTTTCTATTACTTATCCCTTGTTTAGATGGAAATCGTAAGTGTAGATATTGTACGGTAAGATTAATCTAGCGAAGTATTTCGCTGCAAAAGTTGCGATCAGAATGGGAACAAAAAGTTGATATCCATTAGGAACTAAATTACAAACCAATACTAGGGCTGTCAATGGCGCATAAATCGATGCAGATAAGGTAGCAGCGGCGCCAACTACAGCAAAGTTTATACTCTAAAATAGGATAGAAGTTTTTTTGGTATCCTATCTCACGTTGGTAACAACTGCGGCATTAAACCAACTGTAAGAATAGTAAGAATAAAGAATGAGAAGTTAATATTTATGAAGTGATTGAAACTGAGCTGTTCAGGAAAACGATGGGCAATTCCACACTGTGGGGGGGGCGCAAACCACCTCCCAATAGTCCTGCAAGCTCAGTTCAGATACTAAAGTTAAAGTCCTTCAATGAGAAATCCAAATTCAGTGGACTGACACACAAGTCCACAGTTTTTTAAACTTAACTAAACCTTAGTTCTCAAGACTATATAATCACTATCATGAACTAAGGTACTAATCAAAAACCAGAATGTTTACCACAGGAGAGCTTTATTAGCTACAATCCATAGTCGACAAGTTATAAAAATGACTACCTCTAGTTATTTTTTGATAAATGCTTAAAAATTATTTTTGCTAAGCACATAGAGAGAATTATTTAATATCGTGAAAACATCAAAAACAATTTTCACAGCTATATTGGTATGCTTTTTTGCATTTGCCAACGCACAAGAATCAGAATTAATCTTTGATTATCACTTAAGAATTTACAATGGGGTAAATAAAGTTTTTAAAAAAAGAGCCGTCTTTACTTGGGATGGAAAAAACAATGCCACGATGAGCCACGATGGAGAACTTCTGTTTAAACTGACCTTAAGAAATAGGAGGTTAGAGCAAGATCATGAAGGAAGATACTTGGTTTATGATGCCTATGAGGCTATTGATGATGAAGATTGGAGAGTCATTATGTATGAATCAGGAAAAATTCAATTATGGTATTCCGCTAACCTTATGTTTATTTATAATGATGCAGAATATGAAAAATTGCACAAGTATTATAAGTAAATGCTAATAGAATTTATCGGAATTTCTGAAAAAAACCATAAAATTCAAATAATATGAATACTAAAACAATCATCACAGCAATGCTATTGCTATTTAATCTAACAGGCTTTGCTCAAACCAAAGAAGAAACCATAGCATGGATTAAAGAGAATTTAGAAGAATACGGAGGTACTGGTGGAATAGTAAGTTATTCATTCATAGACGTTATTGTAACTCCATGTAGTATTACTTTTATCGAAAAGAATGATGATAATGACAAGCCTCTTTATAAATATAATTTTAACCCAAGTGAAGCAAAAAAATGGACTGTTGAAGAGGAAGCCTTTGTAGGCTTATATATTAGTGCGGATAAACGCATTATTAAACAAACTAACTTATTGGATGATACCAATGAAAAGACATCGAACATACCGATCAAAGGGGGAGATTCTGGCATTCATAAACGTTTGATAAAAGCACTTATACATCTGGCCACATTTTGTGAACAAAAGAATTAAGCGTTTTTTATGCTTGGAGACTGCTCTTAAGAAAAATAATAACGACTAATCATTTTTTCAGATACAATCTAACGCCCAGAGCGCTTCGCTTGGCATCCGGCGGTCACAAAAAAAGCCTCAATTTATGATTGAAGCTTTTTTTTGTGATCCCGCTGGGATTCGAACCCAGGACCCATACATTAAAAGTGTATTGCTCTACCAGCTGAGCTACGGAATCTTGTACTTTTGTAGTACCCTTCGTTGTTTGAAGTGATGCAAAGGTAGCGCTTTTGCCTTTAATTGCAAATTCTGAGCAGCTTTTTTTTACAAAAAAGTCGAAAGTCCCTCATTTTAAAAGGAATAAAATTTCATGCTTTAAAGCTGCTGTGAACCACCTTCTTCAATAGCGGAGTTAAAAAATAATTACACCCACATACATAATTCTTGTAAAATATTTGATATATTAGTGATATCAAATTAATATCACTTTAATCTAATAAGATGGAAAGAATTATCAAACCCGCATCAGGCTATTTAGCACTGTTAATCTTATTGTTAACAGTTGCAGGAGGAGTGTATTCCCTATACATGGCCGTCACAACAGACAATAAAATGTTAGGACTTATTCTAGTATTTTTAGCGTTCATTGTGTTCATTGTAATCATCAAGGGACTATTGATTGTAAATCCCAATCACTCAAGGGTATTGAACTTGTTCGGTAAATATCAGGGAACTATTAAAGACAACGGACTATTTTTTATCAACCCGTTCTTTACGGCACAACGAATAAGCTTAAGATCAGAAAATCTACAGGGGCATACCCTAAAGGTGAATGATAAGATGGGTAATCCAATCGAGATTGCTGCTGTAATCGTTTGGAAAGTAGGAGATACCTTCAAAGCAGCTTATGACGTGCAAAGCTATAACGATTATGTACGCGTGCAGAGTGAGGCTGCAGTTCGCCACTTGGCGGTAAGCTTTGCTTATGATAACTTTGAAGACGAAAATGCCGAGATTACTTTACGCGAAGGCGGAGATGCAGTAAATGCCATCCTAGAAAAGGAATTGACGGAGCGTTTAGCGAAAGCTGGTGTAATCGTTGAAGAAGCCCGCATAACTCACTTAGCCTATGCTGCAGAAATCGCTGGCGCTATGCTTCAACGCCAGCAGGCTACCGCTATTGTTGCCGCTAGAGCAAAGATTGTTGAGGGTGCTGTGGGAATGGTCGATATGGCTTTGAAGAAGCTGTCTGTGGAAAATATTGTGGAGTTGGACGATGAGAGAAAAGCAGCTATGGTAAGCAACCTGATGGTCGTATTATGCGGCGAGAAGGCGGCCCAGCCCGTAGTCAATGCTGGAACACTATATAACTAGACAGTTGGCCGGAGTAGGCTACGATTTAAAAAAATGATATCATGAAGAAGAGTTTTGTAATCCGTGTTGATGACGAACTATATAAACAATTGGAAAAGTGGGCGCACGATGAATTCAGAAGTGTCAATGGCCAAGTCGAATACCTTATCCATTCCAGCCTTCAGAAAGCTGGAAGGCTAAAAAAAACAAATGTTAAATCTAAAAAAGAAAGCGATCAGGATAATTCCTGATCGCTTTTTTATTTGTTTAATCTCTACGGATATATTCCCGGTCTTCATCCGACAAACCATCATCCTGACCTAAAAACTCTTCGTCGGACTGTATCGGCGCATGGGGATTTGTGACTCCATACTCTTTCGGATGCTTGTTTTTTTTCCGGAACAGAATTCCGCCTACGACAACACCAATCAGGAAAAAGACTCCTAGAATGAATAACTTCGACGTTCTAATTTCCCCAAATAACCAAAAACTGGCTTCTTCTTTGTTATTGAATAAGATAACTATTAGGAGCGCTAAAACTATAGCTACTATGATGGTTTTTGGTTTCATATGCTTTCATTTGAAACAAATCTATGAAAAATCGGTGTAATGAAAAACATGGACCAAAATGAAGAACATTTGTAACGAATTAATTGTTATTAATTCTGTAGAATGATTTTTGTGAAATAATATCAGGTAATACACGTTTATTTACAGAGAAATCAAATTTAAACTTAACAAGCATTTTGATCGAAAAAAAAATTGGCAATACACCTTTGAGACGATGTGAGCACTTATCCAATAAGTTCAGCACCAACATCTATATCAAAGATGAAAGCTGCAATCCTGGGAAGTCATCTAAGGACAGGGCTGCGTATTTTATGTTAGAAGAGGCAATCAAAGGGAATAAAATACAGCCCGGAGGGACAATTGTGGAGGCGAGTAGCGGGAATACTGGAATCAGTATCGCTCTGATGGCTAAAGAATTGGGATGCAGAGCAAAGATTTTCGTCTCTAAGTCCTGTTCCGAAGAAAAGAGGGCGTTATTGGAAGCATATGGGGCGTCCATTGAAATCTGTGATAACTCATTTGGCTTACATGTATTCAATTCAACTCAGTATCAAGCGCAGGCTTACGCAGCCAACCACGAGAACGCTTATTTTACTAATCAATATTACAATTCAGCGAACATAAAGGCACATTATAAAACAACCGGTCCGGAGATATGGGAGCAGACCAATCATCAAGTCACCCACGTGATTGCAGGAGTTGGTACAGGCGGTACTATTTCAGGAATCGGAAGATATTTGAAGGAACAAAAGAAAAATATTAAAATATTAGGCGTGGAGCCTACGAACTCCGTATATCAAACTTTTCTAGAACATGGTAAAGTAGAAAACACGGGTGTAGTTCACGACGCGATCGAAGGGATTGGTAGAACTTTTATACCAGGAACTTTCGATGTACAGGCGGTTGATGCAATTTATCAAATAGACGCAGAATCTTCAAAGCGCGCTGCGCAAGATTATAGAGCTGATACGGATCAATTGATAGGCTTCTCCAGTGCGGCAGTGTTGGCTGCTGTCGAGCAGAACTTGAGTCACATGAACTTTAAGCATGATGATCATGTTGTTTTATATTTTCCAGATCATGGAGATCGTTATTTACAGAAATTATACAATAACAATCAACAGGAAACCACTAAAGCATTTGATATATTATGATGCATACCTATCAAGATATCGCTATTCCCATTGCCTGGCCAGATCAAACGGCGCGGGGTGATGAATTGTGGTTTAAAGTGTTGAAAGCATTAGGTATTGTAAAAAACTTGAACTTCAGGATTGGACATGCGGCTATCTTGCTGATTGAAAGAAATTCTGGACAAGTAAAGTACTTTGACTTTGGTCGATACATCTGTCCCCGTGGCTACGGACGCGCGCGCTCGGCAGCATTCGATCCTAGACTGAAAGTACATACCCTTGCCCAATTTTCCACTGCGAAAGAGCTGATGAACTTAGAGGAGATTCTAGCAGAACTTTCGATGATGGAAGAAGCAACACATGGCGGAGGAAGACTATTATGTTCTGTGTCTCAAGATATAAGCTTTCAGAAAGCAGCGGCATATGCAGAAGCCTTGGTCAACAAGGGGCCAGTACTTTACGGCGCTTTAGCCGCTAGAAATAACAGTTGTTCACGCTATGTTGCTCAAATTCTTGTCGAAGGGATGATGCAGGACGACCAGCGGATTTCAAAAATATTATACCCAGAGTCGCTAAAGGCTAGCCCTACGAGCAATGTAGTCAATGCTAACCTAGATGGCATTGTATATTGTTATGCAAAGCAACATTTAGAGGAATGGAAAATGAACCGTAAGGAGTCGTTGAAATTTCAAGTCAATCAACTGACTGATAATTTTTCCAGCAAACGATCAAAAGATCTCCCACAAGATGCTGTTCTAGGCTTGCTGGGCGAGCCAGCTCGTCCGGCGCATGTTCCAAAACATGCCACCTGGCTCGGTGGGCTGGGAGAGGGCTGTTGGTTCGCGCTTTCGGAGCAAGGGGACCACTATGAAATTACAAAGTACAATTACAAAGGTGCTGTTGATTATACCGTTGCTGTGAATCCTATAGGGAAGTTCGATAGTTTAGCTAACTTTGAGTTTACTTATGATATTCACTATAAGCAGCATATCATCAAACAAGTAGAAAATAACATTACATTTCTTGCGAAAGAAGTGCATAGCAATCAAATAAAACAATCAATTTAAAAAGAATACATTTATCAATGGAAGTAACCCTATTAAAAGCAAAGATTCATACGGTTAAAGTGACAGAAGCAAATGTTGCTTACAATGGCTCAATCACGATTGACGCTGATTTATTAGACGCAGCAGGTATCTTGAAATACGAGCAAGTCTATATTAACAATGCCGTTAATGGAAGTCGTATTATGACTTATGTACTACCTGGGAAAAGAGGTTCTGGTGAGGTTTGTATGAATGGAGGTGCAGCCCTACACGCGAAAGTAGGCGATACGGTGCATATTCTTTCTTTTATCAATCTGAGCCCGGATGAAGCGGATTCCTATCAGCCAACTTTAGTTTTCACGGAAGGAAATAACCAGATCAAATCGGTTGAAAAATACGAGTACTAGCAGAATTCGTTCTTATAGTCGACTGATCAAGAAAAGTAGTAATAATGCTTACCGGAAAGGTCTAAAATTTTAATTGGGAGAGCGAGCTCTCCCAATTTTGTTTAAATTCAAATAACCTTATTTATGGTTTGTTGCTGCCTTTCTGGCGGAATGGGGTGAAAGAACATTGTCACCACCGATAAGTTCAATTATCGGCACTAAAATTTCTCTTTCGTATTCTTCGGCTTCTAATTCTGAAGCTTTCCTTTCGAAAAATGACGGACTTATCGTATAACTTTTTAGGAATTCCTTCTTCCTTCTGCCCAGGCTATAGTGCCACTCGCCGACTTCAGAACTCTGAAAAATCGTCGCTTCATCCAATTTCATGATTCTATGCTTACCCAAAATCGGATTCTCCTTATAAATAGCATTGCTGGCTTTGTCGAATGTATAGCGCACATGTAGACGAAAGGTAATATCAATAAATCCAAAAATGATAACATATGCAATGATACATCCGCAAACTAACCGACCACCCACGCCTAATTGCTGCCAGAATATCGTCAGTGCAACGAAAGCAATAAAACCGACAACAGCCGACCAATATAGATTTCTTTTGATACCCTTGTTGGGCTGAAACGATATAGAATCAATTTGCCTAATAAGATTTAGTTTATCCTTGATGCTCATTGCTTAATATTTCCTCCACTTCATTTAGGAGATTTTGAATCATTTTTTTCGAAATTCCTTGTGCAAGTTGTATTTCGCGATACTTTCCCTTGTTGTTGACATAACGCGCCATTAGACTTACATTAGTTGTAATGAACAGTTGTTTCATTTCATGCACCGTGAAGCCCTCTTGATTGTCTATAAGAATAGTGTCGCCAATTCCGAAAAGTCCTTGTCTAACTTTGATGTGTTTTTTATCCAGATCAATGATAAAACATCTTCTTAGAAAAGAAATGATCAGGAAAATTGTCATAGCTAAAAGCCACCAAAATAAAGTAGATTCTGGCGCTTTAACAAAACTCAGAATCGTCATTAATGCAAAACCGCCGACTATCGGAGAATATAGCCCCCACGGTGTTTTCATCTTGTACTCATTTCCGTTTTTTACGAAATATTTCATTTTAATTATTATTTAGTGGAGAGATTCTCCATGGTTTACCCTTGTATTCCATAGTGTATTTTCACCGGCAGCAACAATAGCGGAAGACTTTTTCAAGCAATCTATTGTTGTTATCGGATAAAAGTATCAAAATAATTAAATTCAGTTTGTCGGCTTTCAAAATGTTTCCGATATAGTAGAATATTGGCTACGATGCATGGGAATATCGAAGTGGAATGTAGTATCCCTTCTACATGTAGATAGTTTGCTAGCTTAATTCGTTAATTTTCTCAGTTTTCTCTGTTTAGATTATATAAATATGTCAACTAAGAGAGATTTAATTCACATTTTTATTGTTAAGTTTAAAAACTCACTGAAAACAGTGATTTCAGCATTATATAAATGTTTGTACTTTCGTTTAGATTCAAATTCTATGAAAAAATTACTAATTGGATTACTACTTTTTGTTGCTTGTTTTAGCCTGAGTTCTTGTTTTGATATCGTCGAGGAAATCGATATGAAAGCAAATGGATCGGGTACCATAAAGGGAACTTTAAACCTTAGCAAGAGCAAGACTAAGGCTGCTTCGCTCATGAAGCTGGACAAAATAGATGGCATTAAAATCCCTTCGGAGTCAGAAATCCGGAAAGAAGTAAATACGATGGTAAATCTACTTAAGAATACCAAAGGCATCTCGAACGTCAATTATCGTTTAGATTTCAATAATTATATAGCTAGTATTTCTTGTGATTTTCAAAATGTTCAAGCTTTAAACGCCTACACTAAAACCTTAGGCACCCATTTTAAATCTCGCTTTAACGAGAATACAAGCTATGCCTATGATACAAAGACTAAAACCTTTGTTCGAAGCTACAAGCATAGTGCTGACGCGAAAAAAGAGTTCTCAAAACTTCAAACTGAAAATCGTAAGTCATTCGATCAAGCTTTCTATACGAGCATTTATCGCTTCGATCGTTCCGTGGCAAAGCAGGCTAGCAGTGTTGCGAAAATATCACCTAATAAGAAAGCGGTCATGCTAAAAACAAGCATTCCAAGCCTTATTTCCGGTCAGGTAAATTTGGCAAACAGTATAGTATTACAATAATTCCAGATAAAAATTAACAAGATATACATATGAATAAATTAAAGATGGCATTGATTGCTGGGGCGATCGGATTTGCAAGCCCAGTTTTTTCCCAAGATTTGATCAATAAGGTTCCTGGCGAATCGAACTTTGTTCTTGCAATCAATGGTAAAGCATTCTTTAAACATGTTGATGCCGAGCAAGTTAATCGCATTCTATCACGCACAGGATTCTTTAACAATGTGATGGGTAAAAACAACCCATTGAGAACAAAAGATATCCAAGAAATGGGAATAGATATCCGCGCAAATGCCTACATCAATTCAATTACAACGGATAGCGTCCAGTATTTGGGAGCACTGTTCCCGCTATCTGATAAAGCTAAATTTGAAGCATTGCTTCCCAAAGAGAAGGAAATTGTACAAGTCAATGGTTTACCGACCATCTACAGCTCGGATAAAACGTTACGTATCAGTTGGGATAACAATACCATCTATATCTTAGGAGGTCTTGCTATGGACAATTACTTCAAGCGAGATGATATTAAGCAGCGCTATGGTTTCCTGGAACACGAAGGGGATCCCATTGCTGAGGAATTTGGAATACCAGGTCCGCCAGTAATTCCCGCAGATACAACCGAAGTAGAGTGGGAAGCTTGGGAGGAAGAAGAGGAAGAAGCTGCTGTTGAGGCCGTAGCTGAAGCTGCAGAAGAGGCTGCGGAAGCTGCAGAAGAGGCTGCGGAAGGAGTTGAAGTAGGGATAATGGTCGCACCGCCACCAGCAGGAATACCTCCTGCAACCATGGAAACTGAAGAAGATGAATATGCATACGTTGATTCGGTTTTGGAACGCGACGAGTATCAGGATGATTACTATTTGGAATATCGCAAGATTGAAAACCACAATGACTCCATAAAAAATGTATTGGTGAGCGGTTGGGTTGATCTAAAGATAAACGATATTATCGCTGGTAAAGTAGAACGCCATACTTCGAAGAACCTACGTAATATTAAGGACAATGAACTGATCCGTTTCGAGATGGACCATATAGCAGACTTTTACAAGTATTACTATCCAACAGATATGCTCTACAGCACCCTAGGAATGCGCCCAGCATTCGACTACGGTTATAAGTCTGTCAGCGGTGCTGCTGTTATCGAGGGTAACAAATTGAGCTTGAAAGGTGACTTGGCGTTCGATAAAACGATGGCGAAGTATTATAAAGAAATCTATCAAAACAAGTTTAATCCTAAATTCTATAAATATTTGGATAAAAACGCCTTAGGTTTTCTTACTTTAAATCTTAATACAGAAGCATACTTAAAGCATCTTCCGAAAATCGTCACCCGTGTATTTGGGGAAGATAACGACAATCGCTATTCTGAAATCGTCGATGTATTCGCGACTTCCTTCGCGATCCTATTGGATGAGAAAGCCATTGCGAAAGTCTTTAAAGGAGATAACCTGATTGTTTTAAATGGCGTGACAAACAAGGAAATTACCTATACCGACTACGAATACGATGAGGATTATAACTATACGGAAGTTGAACGTACTAAAACCGAAGCAGTACCTGATTTTCTTTGGATGTTCTCGTCTGACGACGTAAGCATCTTTGAAAAAATTGTGAAGATTGGTTTGCGCGAAGAAGGATTGATCGATCACGATGGAATATATGAGTTCAAAGTAAGCTCTCGTGAAACGATTAAACCTTACCTATTAATCGACAAGGGTATCGTGTTTATGGGCAATGACTTAACGAAGTTGCAGGCAATTAAAGATGGTTCTTTCCGAGCGACCGGTGATAGAGATTTCATCAATTTGGTAAAGAAAAACCCAGTTGTAGCCTTATTTAATACGCCGAAACTACCAGCAATGTTAACCGACCTTGATATTCCAGTACACCGTTCGGTTCAGAAATCAGTAGATGATCTGTCCAAATATGGAAATATCTATATGGTAGGTTCAAAAGTCAAAGGCAATTCTATGCAAGGTGAACTTTCGATAGAATTTCCGGAAGGACAGAAAAACGCATTATCATTTTTAGTAAATTTAATCGAAAATTGGACTTTAGATTTGGAAGACTAAGCGAATGAAGTGGTTAAAAAAGACGTTCATCATATTAACTGGACTTATAGCTGTGCTAGCTATAAGTCTTTTTATCTATAAGGAGATTCGTGCTTCGAAGGCAAAGGATCTTATGATTCCATCAAATACACAAGCTTTAATACAGTTAAATGTGGACGGGTTGGTATCGGAACTAATGGGCAATGCAATAAGTAACCCGAATACTTATTTCTTCGGAAAAAGAGACAGCACTCGCGTCAAGAAACCGAAATTGTGGGAAACAGGCTTGGCCATCCCATCTACGCTATTTTTATTTTCCGATAAGAAAGAATCCGATCAATATTATACGGTACAACGAGTAAGCGATATCAATCGGTTTAAGCGATTTTTAAAATCGAATATGAGGATCGATTTAGATTCAGTTTCGACCGCTGTAGAGGGTGGATTTTCTTATTTTCAAAAGAAAAACTTAGCATTACTGATGAACGATGAACGTATTGCGTTTTCCATCGGCAGAGATAGTACCGATCAGTCGCCTAAGCTGAGAGCTTTATTACAAGATAATCAAAGCACCTGGGTGAATGCCCTAAACTGGTCTAAGCAACATACCGAAGATCGCAAAGGTGATATCCTTTGGTCAAATGTCGACAAAAACTGGTTTACGTTCGACTTCTTAAATGGTAGTGTCCATGTAGATGGTTTACTGAAATCTGATAAATGGCGATTATCCGATGCACCAAAACAACTCAAACCAATACCCAATGCAGTATTGAGTGCTTATTTAGATGCCGACTTAAGTGAATGGATAAAAGCGCAAGACAGTTTATTGCATCGCTTGAATGTCCCTGTTGATAGCATTTATCAGTATTATGGCGGTTATGCAGATTTACATTGGCTTGCTCAAGATGTTAAACAGGAAGAGAGCATTGTTTCTTATGAATATGATGATAATTTCGAGATGAAAGAAGTTGTACAGCTTCAGGAGATAGATGCTCCGAATCTATTGCTACGCTTAAAAGCATCGCCTCATCTGCTAGGTTATTTACCAGAAAAGCTTTTCTATAAATTCAATAAGTCTAATCAAGCTGATTTGATCAGTTTGTTCACTGGGAAAGAAGGCTCTACAGATACTATTTTCGATAAAGCGAAGCTTGTTTTTAATCTAAACTATTCAAAATCGCCTTCAGTGACCAGACATCTTAGTTGGCTTCCATTTTTTGATCGTTGGCAAAAAATTAAACTGGAAGGACGCGCAAGAGATCAACGTACCATGCAATTACATGGCTATCTGATTTTGCCCAAAGAAAAAATTCATGCATTATTCCAGTTATTAAATGATTAATCCTTTTCGCGGTTAGCAAGTCTATTAAATTAAGAAACTACCGAATTCTTGTAATAAATGGCAGAGTATTTGGTAACATCTACTAGATTAATAGAACACATGCTTATGAAACGGATAATTGGATTAATAATGGTGGTTATGTTAGCTTTGACAGCAGCGTCTTGTTATAGCCACAGACATCACCCACACGGGATGCCTCCAGGGCAGGCAAAAAAGATTTACGGTAAAAAATCTGCTAAGCATTTTGCTCCAGGACAACAAAAGAAAAAATATAAAGGCAAGAAGGGGAATAACGGCAATCGCGGCCATAACGGAAGACATCACCATACAAGCGTACATTGGTACAATTAATGGTTTTGAGAAATATATAAAAAGAGGTTATCTATTGCAGATAACCTCTTTTTCTTTTAGGGTAGTGCAGAAAATCAAAAAAATAGACAAAGAATTTCAGCAATTCCCATCTTCTCTCAAATCAAAACATGCACCTTTAATAAGTAGCTCTAAGTCTTAATAATAAGTACTAACTACTAAATAC
>NZ_DKLH01000068.1:0-31005 GCF_002455685.1 Sphingobacterium sp. UBA6645 | reverse complement strand
TATTTATAGAGGAAATACTAATTACTAAATACTAACTACTAATTCAGCAATAGGTCTAAATACTAACTACTACCTATAATGTCTCAAAACTCCTTTATCAAATACTGTCCAGATGCCGCTTGGCATGTTGGCTTGTTTGAGGGCTTTGTTGGTCCAGGTGTTGCAGGAGAAGAATAGGTTGTAGGCACCTTTGGCTTCGTAGAAGGCATCGTCTTGGCCGTATTGGGCGTTTGTTTGGATGGGGATTGGCTTTCCATCGGAGTCGGTGTCTAGGGCCGCGAGGATGTAGTCGCGGAGGGCTTTGTATTGGGAGCGATCGATGGTTACTTTGTGGCAAAGATCGTTTTCCACCATTTGGTTATAGTTGGTGATATGCAATGCGGTTTCGCCTATGCCGATTCCGGCGATGAGGGCTGTTTTAAGGGTTAGGTCTTTCCATTCGGGGGTATTGAGGTAGAAGCCTTTATCGCCCCAGCCAATGGATACGTAACGTTGATTGGGATTTTTACCCTTGGTATTTTCTATAGGAAATACACTAGTCCAGTCTTGGAGATCGTTTTTAATGGGCAGCACAATATCCGTATGTACACCATTGGAAAGCACATAGGCTTCAATTTCGAGCGGAAGGGATATGCTTTGTGACTTGGTCGATGGAATACGGGATAGGATTGCGTCGGCTCCGAAATAGAGTCCCGCGAATACAATTAGACCAAGTAGGATATAAAGGATAGTTAGCATAAATCGCTTCATAGTTCGATGGATATGCTGCTAATATCGGGAAATTGATCTAAAAAAAATATCCATGATTCCAGTGAATCATGAATCGGGAGGAAAGTTGTTGATGGTTTCTGAAAACTTTCATATTTCGGTTGAAACAGCAATAGGGATGAAAGTCCGTCTTTGACCTAAGACGCAGGTGTATTTACAAAAAATGGCAGGTTCAAAAAAACCTGCCATTGAATATAGATATATCTAAGATTTCTTAGAATAGTTTTTCAGGGTAAACACCGTCTGCAACCAATTTAGAGATGCTTTCTTGAACGATAGGTTTATCTTCCATGTATGTTACTCCGAACCATTTTGAAGAAGTTGGGATGACGCGGTAATCTGCTAATCCTTCTTTCACCATGTAATCTGGAATGGTAGGGATAAAGAATTCTGATTTAGGATTATCGCCATTCTCTTCAACAAACTTAGGGAATAGGGATAACGCGATATCAAATACTTTTGGAGTAAAGCCCCAGAAGTTCATCGAAACACGCGTATCAGCAGGCAATTCAGTTTCTACACCGTTTTCTTCAAATACGATTTTCTTGTTGCCCGCATCGTCAGTTTTATAGAAAATATTAACACGTTCTGTAACAGAATCCATATGTCCTTCAGCATTTACCTCACAAACACCTCTAGATACATAGCCGTAGTCTGACATCGTATTGCCTAATTCAAAGCCCATCAAAGACATGTGGGTATCATTGACATCGTTGGTCAGGAAATCTGCCATCTTTTTGAAGGCATCGTAGCCATAGAAGTCATCTGCGTTGATTACACAGAATGGACCATCTACTTTATCTTTAGCGCTCATTACCGCATGGGCAGTTCCCCAAGGTTTTGTGCGTTCAATTTCACGGTCAACACCGAATTTCTTTAAGTTGAAATCTTGGAAGGCATAATCTACCTCGATCTTGCCATTTAGTTTCTTGTCGAATTTCTCGCGCATTACCTGCTCGAATTCTTCGCGAATAATAAATACTACTTTTCCAAAACCGGCTCTAATAGCATCATAAATGGAGTAATCAATAATCGTTTCGCCGTGTGGTCCGAATCCGTCTACTTGCTTTAATGAACCATAGCGACTAGCCATTCCTGCTGCCAGAACTACCAAAGTAGGTTTTCCCATAATTATCTTATTTTATGTTTAGTATTTTAATAGCGTTGCAAATATAGTATTTTATCTATTTCTTTTTGAAGATCGCGTTTAGGATTCCCGTTGCTATCTTCCCTAATAGCTTGGAGCCCTCGCGTGCTAAGGTGCGGGATGCTTGGTTTTGTGCCGCCTCTAGCGGGGTCTGCCTTCTGGAACTGGAAGACGATCTAGACTTGCTTGCTTTCTCCTGCTCTTTGCGCGCAGCTTCCGTCGCCTGTTGCTGTTCGAACTGCGCCATACGCTCATCGATAATCTCTGCTGCTGTACGTCGCTCTACGCGCTCCTGGTACTTACTTGCATAATCTGAACCGTTGACAAGTTCTGTGTACAATTGCGGACTGCACGGCCCCATTACTGCTCGTGCAGGTACGAGATGGGTTGCTACGACCTCTGTAGGGATACCCTTATCGTTCAATACCGTAACTAGGGCTTGACCCGTACCTAAGGAGGTCAATACTTTATCGATCTCATAAAAATCAGATCTTGGATAGGTTTTTACCGTCTTGCGAAGATTCTCTGTATCATTCGGAGTAAAGGCACGCAAAGCATGTTGTACGCGATTTCCTAATTGTCCTAATACACTCTCTGGGATATCCGTCGCTGCCTGAGTACAAAAGAACACGCCTATGCCCTTCGATCGGATCAACCGGACGATCTGTTCAATCTGTGTTAAGAAAGCCTTAGAGGCGTCGTTAAATAGTAAATGGGCTTCGTCGAAGAAGAATACTAATTTGGGTTTATCGAGATCCCCGACCTCTGGTAGATGTTTAAAAAGCTGTGCTAGCAAACTAAGCAGGAAAGTAGAGAACAACAAGGGCTGATCTTGTATATCGGAAATATTCAGCAGTGTGATAACGCCTTTTCCATCAACTTTACCAAATAGATCATTGATATCGAACTCTTTTTCGCCGAAGATATGTTCTAAACCCTGCTGCTCGATAGCGACGATCTTCCGAAGAATAGTACTCGCCGATGCCGAACTGATCTTTCCGTAATCGGCTTTGATTTCCTCCGCACCCGGGCCCTCAGATAGGTAGCTCAGCAGTTTCTTTAAATCTTGAAAGTCTACAATCGGCAACTGATTATCGTCGGCATACTTGAAGATAGCACTCAATACGCCCGACTGAGTATCATTCAAGTCCAAGATTCTGGACAAAAGCACAGGACCAAAGTCTTCTACCGTGACACGCATTGGGGCACCAAGCTTACCACTTAGTGAAAATAATTCGATTGGAAAACTGGAAGGCTCGAAAGGAATACCCACGGCATTTCCGCGCTCGATCAATGCGTCGTTTGTTTTTCCGGGTTCTGCTAATCCCGAGAGATCGCCTTTGACGTCGAGCATTAAAACAGGAACACCAGCATCCGAAAGCTGTTCGGCCATGAGTTGTATCGTTCGGGTTTTACCGGTTCCGGTTGCACCAGCGATCAAACCGTGACGGTTCATCATCTTTAGCGCCAAATTTACTTTGGCAGCGGTAACAACCTCTCCATTTAGGATACCTGATCCTAATTGTATAAATGGCCCTTTAGGGCTATAAGAAGCGGTAATTTTGTCGATAAACGGTTGTGTTATCATAGATTTTTATTCAGGTAATGCACTCAATAAATAAAGATAATATTCTAATTATAAACTTAAGTAGTTTTCTAATATTAACAAATTGTTAGCCAATCAGGATTAAATACATAGTTTTGTCATCATTTCACAATTTAATTCCAAAAAAAGTGATTTTTTAAAATTTAATTTTATTTTTGTGAAGTTTATGATTGCAGAGACTCATTTCTTTTCTAAAACACAGCGCATAATAGCAGCGAAATTATGCTTCTTCATCTTCTTCACGAAGATGCTGATTAGCATGACGCCTATTTTTGTGGACGTCTTAGACCGAGGAACTGTTTTGCAAGTCGTGATGCAATTAGAAATTGAGAACACGGCGAAAGGCAATAACAGTAACAACGAAGATTTGCATGAGCACAGTATCAAGATTTTCAAACCTGATGCTATGGATTTCCTTAGCTTCAATCCAACGGTAGAAAACACTGGACGCACGAAACATTACCTTAAAAATGAAAGGACGATCTGTGCCTTTCATCCACGCGTTCCTACACCGCCTCCTAACGCGTAATTCAACATCCATCTTATTTTAAATCGCCTTTCTGATGCTACTTTGCTAGGTCTTAATGGCTATACTGGCGATTATTACATCGTTAAATGTTGAATTTTAAAAAGTTATTTTTATTATGTTAGGAACACGTTTGTCTGCTTTTCTCAAATTATCGAAAAGAGACTTAAAATATGACTTCCCCGCAAGTATTGTAGTATTTTTAGTGGCATTGCCACTCTGTTTAGGAATTGCCATGGCTTCTGGAGCGCCTCTTTTTGCAGGTGTTTTAACGGGAATCATTGGTGGTATAGTTGTCGCATCGATCTCCGGGTCGGCACTAAGTGTTAGTGGCCCTGCGGCAGGATTAACCGTTATTGTATTAGGTGCGATCACCCAACTAGGTGCTTATCAAACATTCTTACTAGCTGTTATGCTGGCGGGCGTTATCCAATTGGTATTAGGTGTCATCAAAGCCGGTATGATTGGTAACTATTTCCCTTCTTCAGTTATTCTGGGGATGCTGGCTGCTATCGGTATTACGATTATCCTTAAGCAAATTCCATTAGCTTTTGGTATGACCGAAACACATGCATTCGAAGTGGAAGATGGCGGCGGTATTGCTGCTTTCACAAACACAATATTTTCTAGTGTAAACTGGGGAGCAACAATCATCTGTTTATTATCACTAGCTGTATTAATTTTCTGGCCGAATATTAAGAAGCTGAACAAAATCCCTGCTCCTCTAATCGTTGTGATTCTAGGCGTTGGATTAGGATTTGCATTTCAAGGAACTTCTTTCGCATTGAATCCAGATCACTTTGTGTCCATTCCTGTAGTATCTTCATTTGCAGAGTTCAAGGGCTTATTTATCTTCCCTGACTTCACGCAGATTGTTAATCAAGAGGTATGGGTAGTTGCATTTACTATCGCCATTATCGCGAGTTTAGAGACTCTTTTGAGTATTGAAGCGGTTGATAAGATCGACCCATTCAAGCGTAACTCTCCTACAAACAGAGAGTTAGTAGCACAGGGTATAGGAAATATGACGAGTGGTTTATTAGGTGGTTTACCAATGACTTCGGTTATCGTAAGATCGTCGGCGAATGCAAACTCTGGTGGACGTACTAGACAGTCGGCTATCCTACATGGTTTATGGTTATTAGTAGCTCTCTTAGCTATTCCATCTATCATTAATTTGATTCCATTGGCTGGTTTAGCTGCAATCTTATTGCACACAGGTTTTAAATTGGCGAAGCCAGCTTTATTCAAACAGATCTACAAAAAAGGATTGGATCAATTTATTCCTTTCTTCGTCACAGTTGCAGCGGTAGTATTTACCGATTTGTTAACTGGAGTAGGTATTGGTATCGTGGTAGCAACCTTCTATATCTTGAAAGCGAACATGACGAATGCATATCAGTTTAATATCGTTCAGAAAGAAGATACAGATACTGCGGTTCTAACGCTTGCTGAAGAAGTGACGTTCTTAAACAAAGCGCCTATCCAACAGAAGCTATACAACTTACCAAAGGGTGTTAAGTCGGTGGTCATCGATGGTCAGAAAAGTAAATTTATTGACAAGGATGTTATTGACGTAATCAAGGATTTCGAACAAAATGCATTGAGCAAAGGCTTGGAAATTGAGCTGAACGATGTGAATTACAAGAAGAAGTCCTTCAATGGTAATTTTCGCTTAAAAAAACAAAAACTTCAAAAAGTAGTTTAATTAATTCAAAGAAATTCTGAAACTTGTGCAACCCTTTTCAGGGTTGCCATTAAATCATATTGACAAAAAACATGGAAAATAAAGTATTAGAAACTGGTTTCAACAACATTAAAGAGGGTAACAAAGAGTGGGTTGAGTTCGTGAAAAACGACGAAACGGGCAGATTTCAACAATTAGCAAAAGGCCAAAGTCCGGAAGTATTATGGATTGGATGCGCTGATAGCCGTGTTCCTGCGAACGAATTGACCGGTAAGAAACCAGGAGAAGTATTTGTACATCGCAATATTGCCAACATGTGTGTTCACTCGGATATGAGTATGCTTTCTGTACTTGACTATGCAGTGAATGTTTTAAAGGTAAAACATGTTATCGTGGCTGGACACTATGGTTGTGGAGGTGTAGCTGCTTCTTTAAGCTCTACGCAATACGGTATTATCGACAACTGGTTATGCCATATCAAAGATGTTTACCGCCTACATGCTGAAGAAATTGATGCTATCGAAGATAAAGAACAAAAAGCTGATCGTTTGGTCGAATTAAATGTAAAAGAGCAGGTTTTTAATTTATGCAGTACATCGATTATTCAAAATGCATGGAAAGAGCGTGATGATTTAGCTGTCCATGGGATGGTAATCAATATCGGAACGGGAGAGTTGATCGATCAAGGTTGTACATATACCGGAACTGATAAACTAGGTAATGTGTTTGCTTTCCAATAGGCCTGACTCATTAAAATTCAACAATAAAAGCTTGTTCATTCGAACAAGCTTTTATTGTATATATTCATTTAGCAACTGCTATTTTTTAAACTGCCCATCCACGCTGATTGCCTTTGCATAGGACGCGGAATAAAGATCCGTAACAACTGCAAGCTGCCCTCGCGTGACAAAGGCTTCGGGATCATAATTTCCTTCAAACTTTCTTTTCGTAGACCATTCCTTTATGAGTTGTTGTTCAACCTCATCCCCTTTCAAGGAAACAAACTTGATTAGGCTAATCAAGTCCTTCCATTTCATTTCTTCATTTCGGTAGTTGTCTAAAAACCATAGCTGACTGCGAGAATAGATATCATTTAAGACTCCTTTGACATCATCGAACCTAACTGCGGTATCCTTATGGAAGTACATAGCACCATCCTTTACTTCTCCTAGAAAGAACCCTGTTAAATAGAACTTTTGAATAGAAGCATAATGCGGATCATCAATTGCAATATCAACATACGGATTCAATCTAGCATTGAAAGTAAGTAATTCCGATTGTACTTTTCGGACATCAAGTTTCTCGATGTTTGTGTCAAAAAAAGCGCAATAACCTGCAACTGCAGCCAATCCTTGTCCTAGCGCAATGCTCATAGGTATATCATTGGGCGAATCGCTCAATTCGCTTCCGGGACCTATGCTGAACATGTTTTCATATTGAGCATTCAAAAGCTGTTGTAAAGTAGCCAGATACACTTCTCCGGCGCGTTCTTCTACTGCCATCGTCGTACGACTTAAGGGCAATGTAACTTGCGATACGGGCAAGAATGCAGTTTTTCTCGCCGCCATAGTATCAGGCAATGTTAGGTTTCGATAAAGCTTCCCATCCTTTGTAGCGTCGATTACTACAGGTACGCTAAAGCGTTCCTTATTAGACAACATCAACTGCCAGTTCCTCCTCCCCCGCTCGCATTTGCTGATATCCTCCCCAACAATAATCGTTACACCCTGCATCTTCGCCTTAAACCGCTCGATACTATTCGTCGCTAGTCTAGGGCTAAAGTCACTTTTCACGGTGTTCGCCAGTACTTGGTCTTTCGTCTTACTCATCGCCATATCCATGAGCAATTCCATCCAAATCCCACCATTCAGATTATATTTTTGATCAATAACAACTTTCTCATTGGAATTGCTTGCTAAGAAATCAAGATTGTCGATTACTAAAATCGTCTCGACATTAGACTTGCTGGCTTGAACAGCAGCAGCCCAACCCACAAAACCATCCGCATATATCAGCATCTTTGGCTTTGGTCTTTTTTGCGCGAAAGTGACCACTGGAAGGAGCAAGAAAATAAGTAGGAAAAATCTAAATCTCATAATGAATATTTAATAACCCGAAAATAAGTAAAAAGCAGTAAGTATTCGGTACCATCTCATCCAATATATCGATGAAATACCTAACTTTGCTACATGGTAGAAGAAGAAAAATCATTGAATTTTATTGAAGAGATTATCGAAGAGGATCTTCGAAATGGGAAGAATGATGGCCGCGTGCTAACACGTTTCCCTCCCGAGCCAAATGGCTATCTTCATATCGGACATGCAAAATCCATCTGTTTAAACTTCGCATTAGCACAGAAGTATAACGGAAAAACAAACCTACGTTTTGATGATACCAACCCGGTAACGGAAGATGTGGAGTATGTGGATAGTATTAAGCACGATATTCAATGGTTGGGATTCCAGTGGGCTGAAGAGCTATACACTTCCGACTATTTCGATACTCTATACGCCTATGCTGTCGAGTTGATTAAAAAGGATCTCGCTTATGTAGATGACAGTACTGCTGAAGAAATCGCAGCGGCTAAAGGTACGCCTACTGAACCGGGAACTCCTACGCCAGCACGCAGCCGCAGCATTGAAGAAAACCTTCAGTTGTTTGAAGAAATGCGCGAAGGCAAGTATAAGGACGGAGAGAAAGTACTACGTGCGAAAATAGATCTAGCGAGTCCGAACATGCACATGCGCGATCCTATTATCTACCGCATCAAGCATGCTCATCATCACCGTACAGGAGATAAATGGTGTATCTATCCGATGTATGATTTCGCACATGGACAATCAGACTCCATCGAAAAAATCACGCATTCTGTTTGTACACTAGAATTTATTCCGCACCGTCCATTATATGATTGGTTGATTGATAGACTGGAGATTTTCCCGTCGAAACAATACGAATTTGCTCGCCTAAATCTAAACTACACGGTAATGAGCAAGCGTAAGCTGTTGCAATTAGTAAACGAGAAATTCGTTGAAGGTTGGGACGACCCACGTATGCCGACGATCTCAGGACTGCGCAGACGCGGCTATACGCCTGCAAGTATTCGTAATTTCTGCGAACGCATCGGTATACAAAAGCGCGAAAACATGATTGATGTTAGTCTTTTGGAGTTCTGTATCCGCGAAGATTTGAATAAAACAGCATGGCGCAGAATGGCAGTTCTTGATCCGATTAAGTTGATTATCACGAACTATCCAGAAGGCCAAGTTGAGGAGCTGCACGGTGAAAATAACCCTGAAGTAGAAGGTGGCGAGGGGTCACGTATTATTCCGTTCTCAAAAGAGCTCTGGATCGAGCGTGATGACTTCATGGAAGATGCACCTAAGAAGTTCTTCCGATTAGGACCTGGACTTTCTGTACGCTTGAAACACGGCTATATTGTTACTTGTACAGACTTTAAGAAAGACGAGCAAGGCAATGTGACAGAAGTTTACTGTGAATACGCACCTAACTCAAAATCAGGAGAAGACACTTCCGGCATGAAAGTGAAAGGAACTATCCATTGGGTATCGGTCGAGCATGCCAAAGAAGCAGAGGTGAGACTTTACGACCGTTTATTCCATGACGAAAACCCTGCGGCTGCCGAAGATTTCAAATCATCGATCAACAAGGATAGTCTACAAATCATCGAAAAAGCTTATATCGAACCAGACTTAGCAAACGCGGAGATTGGAAAAGGGTATCAGTTTATCCGCCTAGGATATTTTACACCAGACAACAAACTTTCAACGGCTGAAAAGCCAGTGTTTAACCGTACGGTAACATTGAAAGACTCTTGGGCTAAGGAAGCAAAAAAATAATTTTAAAGAATTAGATAAAATAAAAAGAGGAGCTTTCGCTCCTCTTTTCTTTTATCTAAAATCTAATTATTGATATATTTTCTCAACTCCCCTGCAGCCATGCCTGCTCATACTTACTCCAAACCCGATTCCCTTCTGCAACCAATCCCTCGTCACCAATCTGCTTCAATATAGCTTGATATCTTTCCAATGCTCCTAAGCCGAGTTGAATACTATACAGATCATATCCCTCAGAAGCTTCCATAATACCTTTTTGGTAATTCAGCTTCTCGTCTATCGCTTTGATGTTCTTTGCCGCCAGTTCTTTCGCTTTATCAAGCTCCTTCACCTTCACTAAGGTATCTGCAAGTATTGCATTCAAATAACTCTGGCGCATAGTCTTTGGCTCCTTAGGCTGATGCTCATAAGCAACTAGCGCTAGCTTCTTCGCTTCCGGAAGCTTATTCTTCTGCACCAAACTCTCCAGTCCTTGTACATACAGATTCGGCTGCACATAAGAATCATAGATAAAATTAGAGTCGGTATCAAAGTAATCAAGATTCTTGATATCCGTCCATTTGAACTTCTCTACCGCATTTGTATAGATTGCCTCTGTATTGATCAAAGTAGCGTCATCAGCCTGTTGACCAACTTCCACCGGCATCAAACGGTAAACTAGCCCTTCCGATGCTAAATACTTATCCATCCCCATGAAAATATCATTAGGTGCCTGCTTCACAAAGTAAATCGGTCGCTCCCAATTATTATTTTCCAACAAGCCCATTAGGCTCAGCTCTGCACGCGACACATAATTCTGATTGTAATCCCACTGCATATATTCCGGAATAGCGTTTTCCCACTCCTGCGGTACTACCTTATTCTTCAACACCTGCTCTCTATCAATCTTCAATTGCAGTTTCTTCGTCGGCATGACATTCACATACTCCCCAGACTGCAATTGCATCATATTCTGTTGATTATCCGAAAGCATAATATCCAATACGGTCTTCACATCCGTATAACCCTCTACCCCCATATCAAACACCTGAATACCATCCCGTTGTCCACGCTTCACCTTATCATAAGCAAATCCCAATGGCAATGCTTTCGACTCGTTAATGTCGGTTAAAGCCTGCTCCACATACCAATCAGACTGCAGATAACCATAATTCAACACCCGTACATCCGGTCTAACACCTTCTACCTCCTGCAAATACCACAGCGGGAAAGTATTGTTGTCCGCATAGGTGAATAGGATTGCATTTGGCGCACAAGAATTCAGCATGTTCATTGCAAAATCTCTGGTCATCATACGCTCCGATCGATTGTGATCATTCCAATTTTCCTTCAACAGTAAAGTCGGAACAGCCAGCAAACAGATAGCAGAACTTGCCAAAGCTAAGGTCTTCGCCGGAACCTTCACTAATTTCGTTAACAAGTCCACAACAGCAACTACCCCTAATCCAATCCAGATCGCAAATACGTAAAATGACCCCGCGTAAGCATAATCTCTTTCCCTAGGCTGATTAGGCGTCTGATTCAAGTAAATCACGATTGCCAAACCAGTGAAAAAGAACAGCAATCCCAAAATAGCCGTATCCTTCTTGCTCTTCTTCAACTGCCATAATATCCCAAGAAAACCAAGCAATAAAGGCAAGAAAAAATAAGTATTCCTGCTCGGATCCTTTAACATGCTATTTGACAAATGCGACTGTCCAGGCAAACGGAGATTATCAAGAAATGTGATTCCCGACAACCAATTGCCCGCATAAACCTGCCCCTGACTAGGCACATCGTTCTGACGCCCAACGAAGTTCCAGAGGAAGTAGCGAGCATACATATGGTTCAACTGATAATTGAAGAAGAACTTCAAGTTATCGCCCATACTAGGCGACTGCCCCTCAGGAATATTTAAATACTGACGGTAAAATGCCGTATGTTTATCGCTATATATCCGTGGGAACAACATCTCTTTATCATAAACATAGCGGTTATTGCTGCTGATCCTGGTATAGCGATCCGCATCCTTTCTATAGGTCGAACCGGACGTCATATCAACGGGACGCGCATCAAAAGTCTGCCCTTTAAATAAAGGCTCCGATTGATATTGCTCCCGACTTAAATAACTCAATAAATTGAAGGCATTATCCGGATCATAGTTGTTCAAAGAAATATTCGTTTGTGCGCGAATCAATAACAGGCTATAAGATCCGAATCCTAAAAAGATAAAACTCAAACTCAACAGCGCCAAATGCACAATCGGATTTGATCTACGAGCAGCATAATAAAGCCCGAAAACAATCCCAGCAACTAAAAGCGCTATAAAAAACGCCACACCCGATCCAAACGGAAGTCCCAAACTATTGACAAAGAAAAGGTCGAAATTAGCAGCAAAGCGAACGCTATACTGAATAACGCCCCACAGTACAAATGCTAAGGCCAATACGCCCCAACCTAAGGATTTAGCAATCCCCTTCCACTCGACCTTATTCGTCCTGCGGAAATATATCATCAAAGCAATCACCGGAATAGTCAGAAGATTCAACAAGTGCACCCCGATAGAAAGCCCCATTACATAGGCAATCGCCAATAACCATTTATTACTATGCGGTTCATCTGCCCGTGCATCCCATTTCAACGCCAACCAAAATACAACGGCAGTACATAGTGACGACATCGAATAAACCTCCGACTCCACTGCCGAGTACCAGAAAGAATCCGTAAAACTATAAGCCAACGAACCCACAATCGCGGCTCCAAAAACCTGGTACAACTTTGCCGAGGTCCATTCCCCATCGCTCAGAACCAGTTTCTTCGCAATAGCACTGATTGTCCAAAATAGAAATACAATCGTCAAACCGCTGCAAATTGCCGAACCAATGTTCATCCAATATGCTATTTTACTGACATCGCCCATTGCGAAATTCGAAAACACGTTCTGTATCATCAGAAACAAGGGTGCCCCAGGTTGATGAACAACCTCTAATTTATGTGCCGAAGCAATAAATTCGCCCGTATCCCACCAACTACTTGACTTTTCAACGCTAAGGACATACACTAAAGTCGCAAGGATTCCACAGCTCCAGCCGAGAAGGTTATTCAGTTTTTGATAGCTCATATGAGTATAGGTTAGTAATTCCGAATAAAGATAAACTGAAAACCAGAAACTGCGCTTCGCTTAACAAATTTTAACAGTAATCAATAGCCCCCACACCTACACACACACAGTCAAAGGCAAAAAAACAAACAATCAATGTCCCCCAAAATAAAACCAAAAACAAAAAAACCAAGACTCTCGTCTTGGCTCCTGTATCTTATAACACAAAACCGAAATCTAAAACATCGGCTCCACGCTCTAATATCTATTGTCTAAAATCTAATATCTAATCCTACACTAATTTTTCTACAATCTTCTTCGTCGGTCCCGGATTACTCATTGTATAGAAATGTAATACTGGCGCGCCAAACTCAATCAGTTCTTTACACTGTTGCACTAACCACTCCTCGCCTACCTGGCGCACATCCGCATTAGTCTTACATGCATCCACAGCATCGCTCAATTCCTCAGGGATATCCAAGTGAAAGATTCGAGGAAGCGTAATCAACTGATTCTTCGTTGTCAGGGGTTTCAAACCCGGAATAATCGGAACATGGATACCATGCTCACGACATTTCGTCACAAATTCCTTGTACTTCTCCACGTTGAAGAACATTTGCGTAACAATAAACTCCGCACCCATTTCCACCTTCTTCTTCAACCATTTAAAGTCTGTATTAAAGTTTGGTGCCTCGAAGTGCTTCTCCGGATAGCCCGCCACTCCGATACAGAAGTCGGTCTTTGCCGAGCTCTCGATATCCTCATGGAGATAACGACCATTGTTCATATCAACGACCTGCTCCAGAAGATCCGTCGCATAGGCATGACCACCAACCGTCGGTATAAAGTCCGAATCACCTTTTCTCGCGTCTCCGCGTAGTACCAACACATTATCAATACCCAAAAAGTTAAGATCAATCAAAGCATTCTCGGTCTCCTCTTTCGTAAAACCGCCACAGATCAAATGCGGAACCGCATCCACCTTATACTTACTCATAATCGCAGCACAGATAGCAACAGTGCCCGGACGCTTACGATAGGCGACACGCTCTAATAGACCACTGGAATGCTGTTTATACAGGTAATCCTCGCGATGGTAAGTAACATCAATAAAAGGCGGATTGAACTCCATAAGCTCATCCATGGTCTTGAAAATACTCTGAATTCCCTGTCCTTTTGCCGGTGGCAATAACTCAAATGAATATAGGGTCTTACCCTGTGCGTTCTTAATGTGGTCTACGATTTTCATAAAATTCCTTTAGGCTTAGAGAAAACACAGCGATACCTGAGTTTCAGCTTATCTTTCCCTATCGGGGTAGAATTTAGCACCTTGTCAAGGGACAGGTTGCTAAGGCTTCAGCGGGTCTAGTCCCTCTGCCTTTCTCTATAAGCGAGGGCTAATATCGCTAATAGAAGCAAGAACTCAAAATGAAAACCAGAAAATAAAATGGAAAAATATCGAAAACGCCGTTCTACTGCTCGAAATACATATCGATCAATCCCTCAGGAAGACGAAGTACAACAACCTGTTCCTCAGGATCTATGCCTACAATGAAGTTTTCGTTCAATGGGAACATCACTTCCGTGCCATCCATATCGACCGTAGCGATGAACTGCTGCGGCATCTCTTGCACCTGTGTAATCTCCCCAAGCTCACCTTCTTCCTCTTCAATTGCCATGTAACCTACTAAATCCGTGTAACGGAAATCATCGGGATCTCGCTCAGGCTTCTGATCTAGCGGCAAATACATTTTCTTCTTGATCAAAGGCTGGGCCTTATCAATATGATCGATGTCCTCAAAAGTAGCGTAAGCCGTACTATTGTTGTGCATCTTCAACGTATCAACGAAGTAGGGTACTAACTTCTTATTCACCTCGAGAAACAATACATCAAAATCCAAATCCATATAGTCCTCAAATTCAAAGAATAATTGCACCTCCCCTTTCAAGCCGCGGGTTTTACTGATGTAACCTATATAGAATGTTTGATCGATTGTCATAGCATGAATTTAAATACAAAAGTACAGAAATAATCGGACAATAAAACGCCTAAGGCACGCCGCTGCAATACCGTCCAATTTAACAATTAGGAAAATCAAAAAAACAATGAAAATCAGGCAAAATGACAGGGATATAATTAATTGATACATAGTTGTTGAAGCAACTTAATGATATCAAAAGTATTACTATTTATATTAAAAAGCCATTTACATGTTGTTGCATATGCAATCGTTTGCATAAAAATACGCAAACGTTTGAGTTTAAAAATGATATAGCATTCTATTTACAAAAAGTTAATATTGCCGCAACAATACTAAATTGTGTAGCCAAGATCTACTTTTATTAAACAAGACGCTTATGTGCAAAAAAAGATTATCCAGGGCATTTCTTGCCAGTACGTTTTACCCAATTACATCGGTACTGACATTAGCCCTACTTACCCCAGATGCTGTGTTAGCATCTAACCTAAAAGAATCCAGTTCTATTCATGCCCTTGCTTTTCAAGAAGTAGTTAGTGGTACTATTAAAGGTGCTACAGGACCATTAGCCGCTGTTACCATCAGCGTAAAAGAAGATCCAAAAATCATCTCTTCAACAGATGAAAATGGAGCCTTCTCCATCAATGCTAAAGTGGGCCAAACCTTAATTATCTCCGCTGTAGGCTATGAAAAAGTAGAACGTAAAATCGAATCGAATAACATGAATATCGACTTGGAAGAATCTGTGAATTCTTTAGATGAAGTTGTTGTTGTAGGTTATGGTATTCAACAAAAGAAAGAAAGCTTAACTGGTGCATTACAAAATGTGAGCGGCCAAAAACTAAGAGACGTGACAACTCCATCGGTGGAGAACATGTTGAACGGTAAAGCTGCTGGTGTTTATGTAGCGCCAAGTACGGGTAGACCGGGAACCCGTGGTGCTGTTGTTATCCGCGGACAAGCTTCCGTAAACGGTGTTACTAGCCCACTATGGGTAATCGATGGTGTAATCGTAGGGTACAGCCCAGGCGATTTAAACCCAGATGATATCGCCAATCTAACCGTGCTGAAAGACGCTGCTTCAACTTCGCTCTACGGATCGCAAGGAGCCAATGGTGTGGTAGTCGTGACGACAAAAGCACCTAGATCGCAGAAAATGCAACTTTCCTATTCTACGAAATTAGGTTTCAACCAGTTGACGAATGGAAATATGCAAATGATGAACGGTGCAGAATTATATGATTACTTCTCGTCTTTCCAAAACGCAAGTGACATCAAATTCCCGAGATGGAATGAAGAGTTAAGAAACTCAAACTTCGATTGGTGGGATGTCGCAACTCGCAACGGATTCACCCAAAACCACAACATTTCCCTACAAGGCGGTAATGAAACTTTACAATCTTACCTTTCCCTAGGATATTACAATGAATTAGGAGCAGTCAAAGGTTTTGACTACGACCGCTACAATATCCGTTTGAATACGGTTTACAAGCCATTCGAATGGTTGAGCATCAAACCTTCGATCGTTGCCGCACGTAGAGGTACCGACGATAGACAATATGATACAGGTGCTATGGTGACTAACCTACCTTGGGATAGCCCATATGATGCGGATGGAAGTTTAGTACCACACCGCTACAGCGGATGGGTAAACAATGCAAGCACGAACTACTTATACGACTTGCAATGGAACAAATCTGCAACCACTAACTATGAACTACAAGGTAACTTCGACTTCGATATTCGTTTAACAGATTGGTTGACATTCGCATCGGTAAATAGCTACCGCACGAACTTATATTCTTCTTCAGGATACACAGATCCACGTTCCAATGGAGGTGAAAGTGTGTTAGGCCGTATCACAGAATATCGTTTAGACAATACACGGCGCTATACGAACCAATTATTGCGCTTCAACAAAACGTGGGACAAGCATGCAGTTAATGGTATTGTTGCCTATGAATTCAACGATTTCAACGAAAAGATTATTGATATCTATGGAACAGGCTTCTTACCTGGCTTCGAAGTGTTGGACGTTGTTGCTAAACCAGAGCGTACAAAAGGTTCAATCAACGAATGGGCAACTCAGTCTTATCTTGCCAATGCAAACTACGCATACGACAACCGCTATTTAGCGCAAGCGTCCTTCCGTAGAGATGGTGCTTCCAATTTCGGTACCGACGTAAAATATGGCAATTTCTTCTCGATCAGTGGAGCATGGAATATCCACAACGAAAGCTGGTTCAATGTTGATAAAATCAACAACTTAAAACTTCGCGCAGCATACGGTTCTGTAGGTAATAAGCCAACATCCCTATATCCACAGTACGACCTTTACGCAATCACCTCCCAATCAGGCTACAACGGTACGCCCGGTGCCTTAATTAACCAAATCGGAAACCCGAACCTACAATGGGAGAACACCTATACTGCAGGCGTAGGAGTAGATGCGGGATTCTTCAACAATCGATTACGCCTAACCGCTGATTACTACAACAAAACGACAGACAACGTATTGTTCCAAGTTCCGGTAACAGGCTTAATCGGGGTTACATCGATTTGGAGAAATGTTGGTGAAATGCAAAATAGAGGTTATGAATTGACTATTGGTGGTGATATCATCAAAAAAGGAGACTGGTTATGGAGTATGGACCTCAATTTAGGACATAACAAAAACAAATTGACCGACCTTTACAAAACCTTGCAAAACGGCGAATTGATCTCAAAACCTATTATTGCGGGCGACAACTCCGGCATCGCGGGTTCGGCACAACGCCTATTAGAGATTGGCGCTCCTGTCGACACCTATTACATGATCGAATGGGCTGGCGTAAATCCAGACAACGGTAAACCAATGTGGTACAAAGATGATTTGGACGCTGAAGGAAATGTAATCGGCAAAAGCAAAACAGAAAAATACGCTGAGGGAACATACCGTAAAATGGGCAAAGCAGCAGCAGACTTATTCGGCGGATTCGGAACGTTCGTAGCTTACAAAGACTTCGATTTGACAGCGAACTTCGGTTTCTCTATCGGTGGACAGAAATACAACTATGCACGCCAGGAATTAGATGCTGACGGAGCATATGTTGACAGAAACCAAATGAAATTACAAGATGGTTGGAGCCGTTGGGAAAAACCAGGCGATGTAGCCACTCACCCGGTAGCACGCTACAACAACTCCAACAACGGTAACAAAGCATCATCAAGATACCTGGAAAGCAATGACTTCTTAAGATTAAGATCATTAGCTGTAGGTTATTCATTCAAACTACCTCAATACTATTTAAGCAACGTGAGAGTATTCTTGTCTGGCGAAAACTTATTCACATGGACAGATTACTCGGGTGTAGATCCAGAAGCAACGATCCATCCGGAAACTGGAAAACTGTTGGAAACAGCGCTTCCTGCGGTTTACCCTGCAACACGTAAGTTTATGTTTGGTTTGAATGTTACATTTTAATTGAGGGGATTATATCATATGAAAAAGCTATTATTTATACTATCGGCAACAGCATTGTTCTCCTCTTGCGAGATCGACAGATTGCCAAAAGGATCAATGGATACAGAAGGGGTCGCGGAGAATCCGCAAGCCTTGATTACAGGTGCATACGCACAATTAAAAGCATGGTCTGATCCCATGCACCGCGCTGGTGAATACGCAGGTGATAACATGATGATTCGTGGAGCATCAACAGATGCTTTCTATGAGTTCATCTCCTTCTCCCGCACACCGAATAACTACCGCTTATCAAACTTCTGGGACTACAGCTACAAGGCGATTGCACAAGCGTCGAATGCGATGAAATTCCTAAAAGAAGGCGAGAGCGTAGATGTAGACAACCAGATTGGGGAATGTTACTACATCCGCGGCTTAATGTACTTTTACTTGGTGCGTGCATACGGCCGCCCATACTACCAAAGCCCGGAAACTAACCTTGGTGTGCCAATTGTAAACGGAACACCGGAGAACCCACTTGGCGACCTGAACTTCCCAGACCGCGCAACGGTGAAAGAAACATACGATCAGATTATCGCCGACTTAACGAAAGCTGAATCATTGCTGACGCTAAGTAAAGGTAATATCTACGCTACCAAAGAAGCAGCGCAAGCCATGCTTTCACGTGTTTACTTATACATGAGCGGAACTTATGAAGCGCCAAATGCGCAGTACGCGAAACTTTCAGCAGAATATGCGGATAAAGTGATCAACTCAGGCAAATTCAACCTGTTAGGTCGCGCGGAATTCATGCGCTATAATACTTTTACTCCAGAGAACAACAAAGAAACAATCTTTGCCGTAAAACGCTTAGCATCTGAATTCTCGGGCAGCGATCATTACTATGGTGTTGGTGGTATGTATGCAAACATTGGTGGTCAAGGTTGGGGAGAAATGTACGCAAGTGCAAAATACATCGATCTATTGAACGAAACCGGCAGAAATGACTGGAGACCCGATAGCTACAAGATCGTTGATGCGCGTGCTGCTTTTATCGAACCTACCTACGATGACAACGGCGGTAAGTACACCGAAGTTTTCCGCTACATCAAACAAGATAGCGAGACTTCTAAAAACTACATGCAAGACACCATCATTCGCAGTGGAAATACATTGATCGCGAAGGAAGTAACAACGGTAGACAAAAAACCTGTTGTGGACCGTTACACGCTGACGCCTGTAAATGCCTCACAAGGAATCTATTCGATCAAGCATAAAGACGGAAGAACCTATACCGGTGTTTTAGACTATTACATTTCCTTGAACCGTGCTTACCCACAGTTCTACATTGTAAAAGCATCGCGCGAAGGCGAGAACTCGCACCTGCACTCACCAGTAATCAGCAGATTAGGTGAAATTTACTTAAACCGGGCAGAAGCCAATGCAAAACTCGGTAAATATGCTGAAGCATTAGCAGACTTAAACAAAATCCGTACGCGTTCTATTGAAAACGGCGCCTATACAAGTCTATCAGCAGCCGACGCAAGCGAAAAAATCGATAAAGAACGTCAGTTAGAATTAGCCTTCCAAGCAGAACGCAGCTATGATGTATTTCGCAACGGAAAATCCCTCACACGCGACTACCCAGGACCACATGAGCAAAAAACAGTAATCCCTGCTACCGATTACCGTGTAATCTATTACATCCCACAATCGGCAATCAACTCTTATCCTGGGCAATTGACACAAAATCCAACACAGTAGGCTTAGATGTTAGATGTTAGACATTAGACAATTAGACCTTTGATAGATAGTAAAAATGCCAACCGAAAGGTTGGCATTTTTACTTTTGACTAGCTGGCTTTCTTTCCGCCGCATTGGGACTAGAAGCAGACTCACTTTATCTATTGCCTTTTCAGACCCCAATCAAAGCCCATTCAGAGCGGCTCTGATTGGGGTAAGTATTGGATCAATGTCGAAGCTAGTATTTAGTAGTTAGTATTTAGACCAATGCCGGGAGTAGATTTTAAATATAAGATATTAGACAGTAGTGTCGAGGGATTTTTTCTCAACTAGGAAAGGAAGGATAAAAAGATTAACAGGATCTTGCCAATCCTAGTATCCTCCCTTTCTTGGTTCAAAACAAAATTCCTCTTCCTCTCTAAACCCACGGGTATAACAAATCTTCTTTACTGATTCAGAAAAAATCCCTAACCCGCCCTACTCTAATGTCTAATATCTTATGTCTAATATCTAAAAAAGGCCAGTCTGCATAGCAGACCGGCCTTTTTTCAATAAAAGATTTTCGAAAGGATTATCCTTCTGTTTCTTCTGTGTTTTCTTCAGCAGCTTCTTCGGCAGCTTCTTCTGCAGCAGCTTCTTCAACTGGAGCATTTTTAGCAGCGATAGCAGCAGCTTTTTCTTCTTTTTTCTTAGCTTCAGCAGCTAGAGCAGCTTTTTTAGCTTCTCCTTTAGATTGTGCTAAGCCAGATTTTTTACCTTCGATTTTCGCATCATTTCCTTCAGTCCAAGCAGCGAATAATTCTTCTGCTTTAGCCTCATCGAAAGCACCTTTTTTCACACCACCTTGTAAGTGTTTTTTGTAAAGAACACCTTTGTAAGAAAGGATAGCGCGAGCTGTGTCAGTAGGTTGTGCACCATTGTTCACCCATGTTAATGCTCTATCGAAATCTAAGATGATAGTTGCTGGGTTAGTGTTCGGGTTATAAGAACCGATACGCTCAATGAATTTACCATCACGTGGAGCACGTGCATCTGCTACTACTACATGGTAAAAAGGTTTTCCTTTTTTACCGTGTCTTTGCAATCTGATTTTAGTTGCCATGTTTTAATTTATTTTATGTATTCAACATATCCCCCGTTGCTACATGCAGGAGGGGACGCAAAGATACAAAAATTATAATTACTAAAAAGCTAAATATCAAAAGATTGTTAACGCAGAAACACCGAAGATCGGCGTACCTCAAACTGCATCTCCCTATTTCGGATTAAATTTGAGGATTAAGCCGATATTAGCGATATTCAACCTCATAAATCCGCGTTCATTGCTATGTCAGGAAAAGCACCTCTAAAGATCGTCAAGGCATCTGCCGGGTCTGGAAAAACATTCAGTCTTACAGTACATTACCTCAGTCTATTGCTCGCCAAGGAAAGCAACTACCGGGAGATACTCGCCGTTACATTTACCAATAAAGCAACGGCGGAGATGAAAGAACGTATTCTATCCGTACTGCATGGTCTTGCAATCGCTGATCCGCATAGGAATATTGAAAGCTATAGAAAACTTCTATTAGAGCAATATCCCGAATGGGATGCCAACACTTTGCAGGAGAAAGCTTATCGCGTTTATCGCCGCATACTGCACGATTATAGCCATTTCTCGGTCAGCACCATCGATGGTTTCTCCCAAAAGGTAATCCGTAGCTTCACCTATGAGCTCAACCTTGATGCAGCGTATGCCATCGAAATGAATACCAATAAGGTGAAAAAGGATCTGACCATTATGCTGAATCAGCTTTTGGATGAGAAACCTGAACTATTAGAATGGATTATCGCGTACGCGGAGCAAAAGATAGCGAATAATGAAAACTGGAACTACCGACAGCAACTTATGGCATTGGCAGGTCTTATTTTTTCAGAAAACTTCCAGGAATTTGACTCCTACTTGCTCACTGCCGACACCAATCAGGTTTTCAATTTACTGCAGAAAGAAATAGCCGAGAAGTCTAAAGCCTTCCTTGCCACCTTTTCTCATGCAATCGAGGCCTTCAAGGAAACATTCCGCTCCTTGGGCGTAGACGAGTCGGAAATGAAAAACAAGTCTCGCAACAAGCTCATTTCCGCAAGTAAAGTCGATAGCAACCTGCACAAAATCAATGAAACAGATCTGCAAAAGATATTCGATAAGTTCCTGATCCTCCAGGATAATGATGACGCTTTTACCGATCAGAATAAAGAAGTTAGATACGACCTACAAATCGGCATTCAACCTGCGCTGCAGACGATCTTCGAGATACACAAACTATTTCCAAGCTATATCGCTTATAAAGCGGTCGAAGCTAACCTCTACTTCCTGCGTTTGTTGAAAGAGATGAGCGACCTCTTGAGTTTATGGCGCAAAGAGAATGCATCGCAACTGATTTCGGACTCGCAGATTCTACTGAACAAATTAGGATTAGATGAAAACAACGATCCTACTTTTATATGGGAGAAAATAGGGAACCGATACAATTATTTCCTGTTTGATGAGTTTCAGGATACGTCTAGAATTCAATGGAAAAACTATAGCCCACTCCTACTCAATGCGCTCGCCAATTCGCAAGGAAAAATGAGCGAGCATCTTATTGTGGGCGATGTGAAGCAAAGTATTTATCGCTGGCGAAACGGCGATTGGCGAATCTTGCTACAACAAGTCGAGCAGCAAGTTTCCGACTCGTTCCACCTGAACGAACAATCGAGACCACAATTTATCGATCAGGGTGCGCTGTTGACCAATTACCGCAGCCTTCCGAATATCATTAAGTTGAACAATTACCTCTTCAGCAGTATTCCTCAATTGATGCAAAATGTATTGAATGAGCAGGTAATTGAATCGTTGAATAAGGAAGGTAAGGAATGGTGGACTGCCACAGGGAATGACCAGATGCTGATCAAAGCTTACGAAGGCAGCAATCAGGAACTACCGGAGCAACTGCAGGCAGATGCTGCGAACCAAGGCTCTATTGAGATAACATTTCTTCCGGTAGAGAATGGAGCGCGCAGGCGCAATCAGGTCGAGGAAGCATCTATCGATGCCCTCTGCGAAAAAGTTGCCGAATGGATCAGCAGCGGACGCTATCAGCCGTCGCAGATTGGTATCCTCGTTCGTAGTAATGCGCAGGCCAGACTACTTATTCAACAATTGATGGATTACAAAAACACCCATCAGTTGAACTATGAGGTGATCTCTGGTGATGCGCTTACTTTGGTTTCGAATCATGCGATCCAGTTATTGGTAGAAACATTCAAAGCGCTGGTCTACCAGTCAGACAAGCATGTTATTCAACATGCCAACATGGCCTACCTCTATCAACTAAGCAAAGGAAACTCTGCATTTGACCAATCCTATTGGTTAAAATTCAGAGACAATAATATTCAGGAACTTCAGGGTTTAGTGCCTGATGAACTGATTGCGCAATGGGATGCTCTACAGAAAATGCCATTGATACATCTGTCGGAGAAACTGATCGAGATCTATGGATTAACTGATGAAGGCAGCATTCACCTGCCCTATTTACTGGCATTTAAAGATATCATCACCGCCTTCTCCGCTATGGGCGAGCGCGGTTTGATACAATTCCTGGAATATTGGCTGGAAGATGGCGAAAAAGCAGTGCTTCCAAGCAACGGAAAGATTGATGCCATTGAGGTTACCACCATCCACAAATCTAAAGGTCTCGCTTATGATGTCGTTATGCTTCCTTTCTGTTCTTGGAGCTTAGACGGGATGTCGCGAGGCGATTTTTGGATCAATGTGGAGAACAGTCCTTTCGCAGCCTTAGGAAAGATTCCTATAAAGTACAGTAAATCACTCGGCAACTCGATATTCTATCAGCAGTATTTCGAAGAGATGCTCTTCAATTACATGGATGCGTTAAACACTTTCTATGTCGCGAACACCCGTGCGAAACAGCACTTATACATTTCGGCGCCTCAGTTTAAACAGAATGTTGACAAGAAGACTGGTGAAATTAAAGGTTTTGAGCCGAGCAACGAGTATATTTCTGATTTACTGATACAAGCCCTCTCAGCAGATAACGCGGTATTCAAGTTGGAAAACAATCAGCTCAATATACAGCATATCATCAGCAAATCGGATGAAGCTTTGAAAGCCGAAGGCAATTATATCGCGCTCCAACATTATCCGATATCCAATGTATTGGAAAAGGAATGGGAACACGCGAGCACTAGAAGCATCAATAATATCCTGATGATGGAGAAAGCGGCGCAATATGGGGTACTGGCCCATGAAATCGTATCGGAGGCATCGCAGGAAAAAGATATTGATCTACTGATCGATAAATATATTCAGGAGGGGATTCTCCCTATGGAAGACCGCGAGGCACTGTTGCAGGAGATCCACGAAATATGGCATCACCCGCAAATCAATAGCTGGTTGAATGGTGATTTTAAGATTTGGAACGAAGCAAGCATCATTACAGCCGATGGGGAGACCATTCGCCCCGACAAGGTATTTACCAGCCCCAACAGTACGATAGTGCTAGATTTCAAATTCACGCAGGGAGATTATGTAGGCCACAAGGCGCAGGTTGATAAATACATGAAGGCCATCCGAAATGTAGGTTATGAAAATGTAAAAGGCTATCTGTATTATGCCAAATCAAAAGAATTAGTAGAAGTTATTTAAGCAATCCCTATGAACAAAGCATTTCTACGCCTAGTAGCAGAAGATATTCAACAACGATATGGCAAAGATATCTCTGATATTGCCGTCGTTTTCAATAATAAAAGACCGATTACCTATTTGAAAAAGCATCTGGTCGATGTTTATCAGCAGGCAATCTGGTCGCCACAATTCTTTACCATCCAAGAGTTCTTTAGCTTGTCGACGACGAAGGTACAGGCATCGCCTATCAGTCAGTTCTTCTATTTATACGAGCTTCACAATGAGCTGCTCGCCAAGGAAGGCGTCGAACCGGAGACCCTAGAAGAGTTTTATCCCATCGCGGAGATTATCCTCAGCGACTTCAGTCAGCTTGATTACGACCTGGTGGATATTGCCCATATCTTTATGGAGCTTTCCGACACGACGGAAATTGAGCTTGCCTTCCAGCATTTCACGCCCGAGCAGCAGGCTTTTATTCGACAATTCTGGCAGTCGTTCAGTATTCAAGGACACACAGGGGTACAGAAAAGATTCCTTCGCTTATGGCGCAGACTACCTAAATTATACAAAGCATTTAAAGAGCGTTTGCAAGCTGAAGGTCAGACGAATTTCCCAACCATATACCGCGATTTGGCGGAGGGTAAGGCAGAGAATGAGATCTTTGTCGACCAGTTTAAACAAGTACTCTTCGTGGGTTTCAATGCCCTCAACAGAGCCGAAGCTAAACTATTCAGAGAATGGCAGGAACAGGGCAAGGCGCTTTTCTATTTCGATGCGGACAGCCATTACCTGGATGATAAACTACAGGAAGCAGGTCTGTTTATCCGACGCAACATTTTCCAAACGGGATTATTGAATGCTTTAGGCGATGTTCCAAACGTTATCGGGAACCGAGCAGATGATGTACATGTGTATCAGAGCTTAGGAAAGATCAGCGAAACGAAATTGCTATACGACTTGTTGAGCGAAAATCAGGATCAGAGCAAGTCATCGGCTATTCTACTTGCCGATGAAAGCATGCTCGTTCCGCTCTTGCAGAGTTTACCTTATACGGATGTGAATATCACGACCGGATATCCGCTAATTCAATCGCCAATCTATGGTTTGTTGGATCTTTGGATGAATGTGCAGGTGTTGATATCCCAGCAACATAAAGAAAAAATTCCTTATCAGCTGTTGGAGACCTACTTAACCAATCCGATGAGTAAGGTGTCGAAGCAACAGAAGCAACAGATACAGACTGAGTCGGCAGATAAGCAATTGTTTGAAGTGGAGGTCAAGGAAATCGATATCAGCCAATCGGTACTGCCGCATTTCTTCCGCAAATTACAGTCTGCCGAGCAGACTATATCGACCTTAAGCGCAATGATCGACAGTTTATTGCTTTCGCTGGCAGACAACGACCGTATCCGGCAGATTGAGTCTAACCTGCTGATGGAGACGAAGAAGGTGCTGAATCAGCTCCAACTGGGATTCTCCAATCTGGGAAAACTGAGCATTGGATTCCAAATCGGATTGATCAGAAAGGCCCTCGGACCGATTAGCTCGGCTATTGAGGGTAACCCACTTAAAGGTTTGCAGATCATGGGGCTGTTAGAGAGTCGCTGTCTGAACTTCGATCAGGTGTATATCCTGGGTGCCAATGAAGGCATTTTGCCGAAGACATCGAATTCGCCAACTTTCCTGCCCAACAACTTGCGAAAAGCATACGGGCTTCCTGTCTTAGAAAACCAAGACGCCCTATCGGCTTATTTATTCTATCGCCATTTTCAATACAGTAGCGATATTCATCTATTCTACAATGCGGTAGTCAGTGAAAGCAGCTCGGGCGAGGAAAGTCGCTTCATCAAACAATTAGAGTTTGAAACCAAGTTCAACTTCGTAAAACATACGCAACAACAACCGCTGACTTTTCCAACGCAGCCGCAGGAATTGGTTATCGAGAAAACAGGCGAGGTTTGGAATAAACTATACGGCAGCTATATCAAGCATGGGAAGCGAATTTCCGCTTCTGCATTCACTAGCTACCTGCAATCGCCCCTGCAATTCTTCTTGAAATATGTCGCCGACATCAAGGAACCACCTTCCATAAGTCAGGAATTCGAGATGAATAAACTCGGAACGGTCATCCATGAGAGTATGGAAGAACTATTGGCTCCGCTAAAAGCAGTCGATGATTTTGTTGCAACCGAAAGCTTGAAAGCGAAACTGGAAATAGCAGATCAAGTGGTCTTGAAGCAGATTGGTAATGAATACCTCACAAGCTTCAATACGGTCAATGAACTCAATAGCTTGCAGCGTATCATGCACAAGATTGCTACGGAGTATGTGAAAATGTACTTGCAATATGATATCGACCAGTATCAGGCGATCCGTATTGTCGAGCTAGAAAATAGTGATGATTATATCCTAGACTTCCCTATTGAAATCAACGGCAGCATTGAAACCGTAACTTTATATGGTATTATCGACCGCGTTGATGAAGTGCTCACAAAAGACGGGCAAACAAAGCTTCGTATCGTCGATTACAAAACAGGTGCGGATAGCGTAACATTCCGCAACCTAGATGTAGTATTTGCGGCAAACACGGAAAATAAGGCGCTGGTTCAAACGCTATTCTATGCCTATGTATATGAGCAAGTAACGGGCCTTCGTAATCTCGAGCCTCACCTATACGTCGCAAGAAGGATGCGTGAAGACGGCACGGTCTTTAAGAACAATAATGGTAGCTTTGTGCTTAGCCATCAAACCCTCGCTGAGCAAAAGGAGGTTTTTGTGGCATTTCTGAAAAGTACGTTAGAAGAGCTTTTTGATCAGCAAGTACCGTTCAAACATAATCCCGACGCAGCAGTTTATCCCTCAGATCCCTTTACCTTGTTTTATAAGTACAGCGTGAAGGAAAGCGCGGTGGAAGATTGAAGTAGTTAGTAGTTAATATTTAGACCTATGGCGGGATTAGATTTTAGAAATTAGAGTATTATTTAGACCGATCGAGTCTATTTTAATCCTTCTCTGAAATCTATCTATTTCTTCAATATTCAAAAGTTCAATAACATAATCTGATGTTAGAAGTTAATTTTAGAATCAAAGTATTTTACCATGCAGCGAAGAGTTTAAGCTTTACGAAGACTTCGCGTGAGCTTTTCATCAGTCAACCTGCTGTTTCCAAACATATTCAGGAGCTGGAAAGCCTGGTAGGGCATGCGCTGTTTCTAAGGAATGGAAACCGTCTACAGCTTACCGAAGCTGGTAAAACATTAATGGAGGCTGCAAGTACGATCAGTAAGCAATACGAATTGCTAGATTATAGGCTTGGGCTTTTAAATGATAAACTAAAGGGTAATCTCGTGATTGGCGCTAGCACTACCCTGTCGCAGTATATTCTTCCGCAACTCATCGCTAAATTCACGGAGGAAAACCCATTAGTCAATATCAAGTTGTATAATGGCAATACTGCGCATGTAACAAAGTGGTTATTCGAACAGAAGATTGCGCTTGGATTTGTTGAGGGTTTGGCCGAGGACAAGTCTTTAAAATACACTAAAATATTAGACGATCAACTGATCTTTATTGCTCGCAGCAAGCATCCGATCTTTCAACAACAGGAGCTTTCTATAGATGATTTCAGCAAGCAGGAGTTTGTTTTTAGAGAACCGGGCTCGGGAACAAATGATATCGTATTCCAACGGTTTAAAGAGATAGGGATTGATGCAAAACATCTGATCAATCGCGTTGAAATGTCTAGCTCCGAGTCAATTAAAAAATACATCCAATACAAAGATAGTATTGGGATTCTCTCAAAATTTGCCGTCAAAGAAGAGATCGAAAGCGGCAAATTAGCAGAGATAATGAATGATAAATGGGCTATTGCGCGCAACTTATATCTCGTTCATCTGCATGGGGAAGTTTCGGATCTTCCAAAGCAATTCCTGCGATTCCTGAATAGAGAATTGAAAAACTTCCATAACAAATAGTTATAAGGTATAACAGAATACCGTTTTAACGCTTATGGAAAGTAGGCTAAGTTTGCTTCCATGGCAAATCACTCTAACCAACCGGTAAACTTACTTCGCGAGATCAATAAGCTCAGCAGAATAACGAAAGCGATGTCTATCCTTTTTGTCTTGCTAGTGATCCTTATTTTCTTGCTTCCTTTTATCCCATTTCAACAGCAGCATGCATCTGCCGCAGTGGAGCAACCTTCGAAAGAAGCGGATGGCCAGCTGTTGAACAGCGTGGAAGATTTCAAGCTCAGCCCCTATCCCGATACAGAGGATGGAAAAATGGCCGCCTACGGCGAACAACTTATTCGTGAAACGTATAAGTATTTAGGTCCTGAAAATCCTAAAGTTGCGGCCTTTACTGGGAATCGCCTTGCCTGCGCTTCCTGCCACCTGGAAGCCGGCACAAAAGCCTATGCCGCGCCTTACGTTGGTCTTAGCGCCTTATTCCCCGTTTATAGTGGGCGCGACGGCAAGGTTGGCACCTTGGAAGACCGCATTAACGGCTGCTTCGAGCGGAGTATGAACGGAAAGAAGCTACCCATTGACAGCAGGGAAATGCTGGCCATGGTCAGTTATATCAAACACTTAAGTGCTGATGTACTGATCGGGAAACGGATTAAAGGGCAAGGTTTTGTAGACTTAAAAGTACCAGACCGCAAAGCTGACCTCAACCATGGACAACTCGTTTTCCAGAAACAATGCGTCTCTTGTCATCAAGCAGATGGACAAGGATTGCCTAAAGTGGCAAACAATCCGAAGGATGGCTATGTTTATCCACCATTATGGGGAGAGGATTCTTTCAACGATGGAGCAGGTATGGCGCGGGTTATCACAGCGGCAAAGTTTATCAAAGGCAACATGCCTTTAGGTGTTGATCCCTTAGAGCCTGTTTTAAGCGATGAGGAAGCTTTTGATGTTGCGGCCTATATAAACTCCTTCGACCGTCCTCAAAAGTCCAACAAGGAGCTGGATTACCCTGTGTTAAGCCAGAAACCTAGAGATGCCGCATATCCGCCATATGCGGATAATATTACACAAGAACAACATAAATACGGACCTTTTAATTTTTAAGCATATGAAAAAATTTATTGTACTAGGCTGCTCACTTTTATTGGGGATGAGCCTGTACGCCCAAGACAACAAGAATATGGAAACAAAACTGAAAGAAAACGCGGAATATCAAGGCGCTGAAGCGCATAAGAAACACTATCAAGTGATCTATCAGCTGGATAGCAATAACCCGGATATTATTAAAAAAGCGATCAGAAACATCAACAACTTACTCAACGATCCTCGTCTAAAGGGTAAAGTTGAAGTTGAGTTGATTACCTTTTCTGGTGGTACTGAAGCACTTTTGAAAACATCCGCATTCGAAACGCAGATCAAAGACCTGATCAATAAAGGCGTACGGGTAGCGCAGTGTAGCAATTCGCTACAGGAGCGCAACTTGACCAAAGAACAGATGTTTGACTTTATTGGCTATGTGCCTAGTGGGAATGGTGAACTTGTTATTCGCGGATCAGAAGGTTGGACCATCGTAAAACCTTAAGTTCATGAATACATCCGCATTAAAGAAATCTATTGTCGCACTACTTAGTGTTTTCATCATGCAACAAAACAGCAACGCCCAAGAGCATAGATATGATCCGCCATGGAATCCATCCCCGGAGTCTGCCGTCAATTTCACCATCCCCGGAATAGACAATGTACCGGATCTATATGGCGATATCGTCGACCCGCAATTGGTGGTTTTCTTCGCCGGCAACCAGTTTATGTGCATCCCGGAGTTGATCACCGCCTTTAAGAAGCAACATCCGGAATACGAGCGTATTTTCGTAGAAACCCTACCTCCGGGTATTCTTGCGAAACAGATTGAAGGAGGTTCCATTACGATTGGAAACCTTCGCATTACACATAAACCCGATGTGTATGCCGCCGGCACCAATAGAATTCAGGGCATGAAAGAGCATTTCAACAAAATAGATACTTACGCTTTCAATAAGTTGACTATTATGGTCCCTGCAGGAAACCCTTCGAAAGTAACGGGTATTAAAGATTTAGCAAAACCTACGCTACGCGTCGCAATGCCTAATCCGGCCTGGGAAGGTGTGGGAAATCAAATTGTATCTGTTTACAACAAGATCGGCGGTAAACAACTGGAAAAGCAGATCATGGAAACGAAGGTAAAAGATGGAACTACCTATCTCACGAAGATTCACCATCGCGAGAGTCCCATGCGGATATTGTATCAACAAGCCGATGCAGCTCCTGTATGGCATTCTGAAGTTGTATTTCAGAAACTGCTTAAGCACCCTGTTGATGAAGTCGCGATTCCAAATGCTGATAACGTAAAGGCCAAGTATCAGATTGCTAGCTTAAAGAATGCCCCAAGGGCAAAAGCCGCAGCAGACTTTCTAGGTTTTATGCAGACCAAAGAAGCGAGAGAAATTTACAAGAAATATGGTTTCGAAACACCATAAACAAATAAAGAAGGTGTCTAAAAAGGC